>NZ_JBEZBN010000013.1:104931-126737 GCF_040647115.1 Streptomyces sp. NPDC044571 | reverse complement strand
AAGGACGACTACACGCGCGCGGTGAAGCTGCAGGACTACTTCGCCGTGAACGGCGGCTTCCGCTACGACACGAAGGTCCGGGCCCCCGGCGGCAGGACGTCGGGGGCAGGCGGCTACCCGGCCTCGACGTGCAGCAGCATCCGCTTCAGCAGGGCGGCCAGGGCGTCGCGTTCGGCCTCGTCGAGGGGCTCGACCATCTCCGCCTCGGCGACCGCGCGCCAGCGCATCGCCTCGGTCCAGCGCCGGTGGCCCTCGGTGGTCAGCTCGACGTCGACCCGGCGGCGGTCCCCGGCGGGGCGCACCCGGCGGATCAGCCCGGACCTCTCCAGGGTGTCGAGCCGGCCGGTCATCCCGGCCGGGGAGAGCAGCAGTTCGGCGGCGAGCTCGGCGGAGGGAGCCCGCCAGGGGGCGCCGCGGGAGGCGAGCCGGTGCAGGGTCTCGAACTCGAAGGCCTGCAGCCCGGTCTTGGCGAGGGCGCGCTCCTTGCCGTGTCCGACGTGCTTGGCGAGCAGCTGGATACGGGTGATGACGGCCTCGGTGAGCACGTCGAAGGGCACTTTGCCGCTCCACCGGGCGATGTGCCGGTCGACGGAGTCCTCGGCGCCCGCGACCTCCGCGGCTGCCGGCGGGCGGGCCCCGGCCCGGGCACGCGCCGTGACGGGCCTCTCCGCGCCCGCCGCCGCTCCGGGCGCGTGCCTGGTGCGCGGCGTGCGCGCCCTCGGTCCCGCTGGCTCCTCCATGCCCGCATTATCGCCCCGTCGGCAGTCGGTCCGAGCGCATTATTTCGTTGACGAATCGTTCGTCGGCGAATTGACTTCCGCCCATGACCCCGACGATCTTCCGGCTGCTCTCCGGCCGCACCTGCTCCGCCTTCGCCACCGCGCTGATCCCGACCACCCTCACCCTGGCGGTGGTCCGCGACGGCACCGTCGGCGACTTGGGCCTGGTGCTCGCCGCCGAGATGCTGCCCATGCTGGTGCTGCTGCCCGTCGCGGGGGTGGCCGCGGACCGGTTCCCGCCCCGGCTGGTCGTGCTCGCGGCCGACCTCGTACGGGCCGCCGCGCAGGTCGGCACCGGCGTGCTGCTGTGGGCCGGACCGGTACGCATCCCCGTCCTCGCGGCGCTGGCGGCGCTCACCGGAGCCGCCGTGGCCTTCGGCAACCCCTCGGCGCGCACCCTGGTGGCCGCGGTGGCCGCCGGACCGGACCGGCTGCGGACCAACTCCCGGCTGATGGTGGCTCAGGGGCTCGCCTCGATGGCCGGGCCGGCCGCCGCGGGTGCGCTGATGCTGGCCCTCGGACCCGGCTGGTCCTCGCTGCTGACCGGCGCCCTGTTCGCCGCCTCGGCCCTTACCCTCGGCGGCATCCGCACCCGGGCCCGCCGGCGCGGCGGCGCGGCGGACCGGCCCGGTTTCGGCGCCGAACTGCGGGCGGGGTGGGCCCAGACGCGCCGGCATCCGTGGTTTCTCGCCAATGTGCTGGCCCACGGGGTCTGGCACCTGGCCGCCGGACTGCTGCTCACCCTCGGCCCGCTGATCGCCGTGGAGTCCCTCGGCGGCGAGGGCGCCTGGGTGGTGATCGCCCAGGCCGGCACGGTCGGACTGCTCGTCGGGGCCTGGGCCGCCGGGCGGCTGCCGGTGCGGCGGCCGCTGGTGTGGGTGGCGGTGGCTTCCGCGGCCTTCGCCCCGGCGCTCGCAGCGCTCGGGCTGCGCCTGCCCCTGCCGGTGGCGGCAGCCGCGTACTTCATCGGCATGGGTGGCGTCGGGCTGCTCAGCCCGCTGTGGGAGAGCGAGATCCAGCTGCGCGTCCCGCCGGAGGCCCTCGGCCGGGTCGGCTCCTTCGACACCTTGATCTCCTTCGCCGCCCGGCCGCTCGGGCTCGCGGTGGCGGCGCCGCTGGCGGCGGTGACCGGAACGGCCGCTCCGCTGCTGGCCGCGGCCGTGCTCACCGCCGCCGCGAACCTCTGCGTCCTGCTGCTTCCGGACGTACGGACCGCTCGGGGGCGGGAGCCCGCCACCGCCCTGCGATGATGTGGCCCTCGTACACACGTGCACCTGGACACACGTGTGGTGTCGCAGGGATCAGGGGTACGCATGGCGAGTGTCGGGACCGCGCTGCGGGAGCTGCGCGGGGCGCAGAAGTCGGCGAAGGGCGTGTCGCTCTATTCGCGGTACGTCAACCGGCCCGCGGGACGGTACCTGGCCGCCGTCTCGTACGGACTCGGGCTGACTCCGAACCAGGTGACGCTGGTCAGCGCCGCCTTCAGCTTCGCCGCCGTGGCGGCGCTCGCGCTCGCCGCGCCCTCCTGGGGGCTGGGGATCGCCGTGTGGGCCGCGCTCGCGGTCGGCTTCGCCTTCGACTCCGCCGACGGCCAGCTGGCCCGGCTGCGCGGAGGCGGCAGCGCGGCGGGCGAATGGCTGGACCACGTCGTGGACTGCGCGAAGCTGACCGCCCTGCACACCTGCGTGCTGATCGCCTTCCACCGCTTCCCGGAGGCCTACGGGACGGGCGGGGACGGCTGGCTGCTGGTGCCGCTCGGCTTCCAGTTCGCCTCGGTCGTCACCTTCTTCGGGGGGCTGCTGACCGAGAAGCTCAAGCCCAGGCCGGCTCCGGGGAGCGCGGCCGCCGCCCCGTCGACCCTGCGCGCGGTGGCGTTGCTGCCGGTGGACTACGGCGTGTTCTGCCTGGTGTTCCTGCTGCTCGGCGGCGGGGAGCTGTTCCGCTGGGCGTACGCGGGGCTCGGCGCCGTCGCCGCACTGTTCCTGGCGGCGTTCCTGGCGAAGTGGTTCCGGGAGCTCAGCGCCGTTCCGCGGTGAACGGCTCGGCGAGGGGTTCGGCGAGCGCGTTCAGCGCCCGGCGCAGCTGGGTGCTGGAGGTGTGCACGGTGTAGGGGAAGTACACGACGTCGACACCGACGGCGGCGAAGTCCTGCTCCAGCTTGTCGCCCTTGGGGGTGCCCCGCCAGTCGTCCCCCTTGAAGATCACGTCGAAGCGGACCTGCTTCCAGGTCTCCACCTTGTCCGGGACCGTCTCGACGAACGCGGCGTCCACGTACTTCACGCTGCGCACGATCTCCAGCCGCTCGACGAGCGGGATCATCGGGCGGCGGCCCTTGGCCAGTTCGGCCATCTCGTCGGAGACCACTCCGGCCACGAGGTAGTCGCACCGGCTGCGGGCGTGGCGAAGGATATTGAGATGCCCGATATGGAACAGATCATAGGCACCCGGGGCATAGCCCACTCGATAAGGCCTGCGTCCGGGTACGCCAAGGTCGGACATGTCCTGCTCCGTCATGAGTTACCCCCCAGCGGCCGCACCCCCCGGTGCGGCGGATTAGCAGACAATAGCGTGCACGTTCTGCACCCTGCCGGTGAACGAATAGGGTGACGAGGGCATCATCCTGGGGAGAAGGGGACTTTACGTGTCGAGATCCGGTCACCGGCGGCTCCTGCTGGTTTCCACCAACTACGCTCCCGAGCACGCGGGGATTGGGCCGTACGCCACCCAGATCGCGGAGCACTGGGCGGATCTCGGCCATGAGACCCACGTCCTCGCCGGCATGCCGCACTACCCGTCGTGGTCGCTGGAGCCGGAGTACAAGGGGGCGCTGCGGCGCACGGAACGGCGCGCGGGGGTCATCGTGCACCGGCGTGCGCACACCGTGCCGTCGCGCCAGACCGCCGTGAAGCGGGCCCTGTTCGAAGGATCGATTCTGCTGCACGGCTCCGTGGCCCCGCCCCGGATGCCCCGGCCGGACGCCGTCATGGCCCAGATGCCCAGCCTGGCCGGCGGCGTGCTGGCCGCCCGCCTCGCGGCGAAGTGGAAGGTCCCGTACGTCCCGGTCGTCCAGGACCTCATGGGCGCCGCGGCCGCCCAGAGCGGCATCAGCGGCGGCGACAAGGCGGCCGCTTTCGCCGGACGCGCGGAGGCCTACGCCCTGGGGCGCGCCACCCTCGTCGGCGTGATCCACGAGACCTTCGTCGACCGGGTCGTCGGCATGGGTGTGGACCCGAAGAAGATCCGCCTGGTGCCCAACTGGTCCCACGTACCGCAGCCCACGCGGCCGCGCGGTGAGACCCGCCGCCACCTCGGCTGGGCCCCCGGCCAGACGGTCGTGCTGCACTCCGGGAACATGGGCCTCAAGCAGGGCCTGGAAGTGCTCGTCGGTGCGGCCCGGCTGGACGAGAACGTCCGCTTCGTCCTCATGGGCGACGGCAGCCAGCGCGCGGCCCTCGCCGACCTGGCGGCCGACGTACCGAATCTGGACATCATCCCCCCTGCCGCCGACGGAGAGTTCCCCGATATCCTCGCCGCGGCGGACGTGCTCGCCGTGACGCAGCACGCGGCCGTGCTCGACATGAGCGTGCCGTCCAAACTGACCTCGTACTTCCAGGCCGGCCGGCCCGTCGTCGCCTCCGTCGCGGCGCAGGGCGGTACCGCCCAGGAGGTGGAACGTTCGGGCGCGGGGGTGCTCGTACCGCCGGAGGACCCCCACGCCCTGCTGAAGGCCGTACGGGCCCTGGCCGAGGACCCCGAGGGCGCAGACGCACTCGGGGCGGCCGGGCCCCGGCACGTGGCGGCGCACCTGAGCCGTGACG
Source organism: Streptomyces sp. NPDC044571 (assembly GCF_040647115.1). Taxonomy (NCBI): domain Bacteria; kingdom Bacillati; phylum Actinomycetota; class Actinomycetes; order Kitasatosporales; family Streptomycetaceae; genus Streptomyces; species Streptomyces sp. NPDC044571. The sequence goes on along the minus strand of NZ_JBEZBN010000013.1, from coordinate 122,140 downwards.
CGGGTCTGGCCCGCATCGACGCACTGATAGACGAAGCACTTGGGGGTCCGCAGCCGTGATCGAGACGAACCGCCCCGCAGCGGTCCCGGCCGAGGACGAACCCGACCTCCTCCGGGACCAGTTCCGCCAGCTCCTGCGCTACCGACGGCTGATCGGCGCCGGGATCGGGGTCGGGCTGCTGGGCGGCGTCTACCTCGGCATCTCCACGGCCGACACCTACGTCGCGACCGCGGACGTGGTGCTGCGCGCACCCACCGACGACCCGTTCAACCCGAGCCTCGCCCCCGACAAGGCGATCAACATCGGCTCGGAGCGGCAGGTGGCGCTCAGCTCCTCCATAGCCAACGAGGCCGCGAAGAAGCTCGGCGTCTCCGCGAAGGACTTCGCCGGGCTGCGCAGCGGCCTCCAGGTCACCAACCCGCCGCAGACGATGGTGCTGCGCTTCACGTACACCGCGTCCTCCCCCAAGGAGGCCGCGACCCGGGCCAACGCGATGACCGAGGCGTACCTCCTCAAGCGCCAGGAGTCCCTGGACGTCACGCGCGACAAGATGGTCAAGGGCTACCAGGATCAGCGCGATCCGGTCGCCAAGCAGCTCGACGAGCTCGTCCGGCAGATCAACTCCATGCCCGCCGGTCCGGCGCGCGACGCGGCGTACTCCTCGAAGACCGACCTCCAGAGCAAGGTCAACACGCTCAACAGCAACATCGCCAAGCTCCAGGCCCTCGACATGACCCCGGGCCGGGTCACCAGCGCCGCGACCCCGCCCAGCGCGACCGACGGGCCCGGCATTCCCATGTCGCTCGCGCTGGGCGCGGCCGTGGGCCTGGCCCTCGGCCTGCTCGCCGCCTGGGTCCGCCTCGTCTTCGACCCCGCTCCCCGCTCCGACGGCGACGTCGCGCGGGCCCTGCGCGCGCCCGTCCTCGGCACCCTGCCCCGCGACAAGACCGGCGGCGGGCCCCTGCTCGCGGCCGGGGAGGAAGACCCCCGGCTCGCCGAGGAGTTCCGTTCGGTGGCCTTCCGGCTGGCCTACGACTCCCGCTTCGCCGACCGGCGCCGCCTGCTGGTGGTCGCCCCCCGCGGCAGCAGCGAGACCGCCGCCGCGGTGGCCGTGAACCTGGCCGCCTCCTTCGCGGAGACCGGCAAGGACGTCCTGCTCATCGAGGCCGACCTGCGCACGCCGGTGCTGGCCAGCCAGCTGCCCACCGATGCGGGCGGCCGACCGCGGTGGAGCCAGACGCCGGGCAGCCCGGCCGCGGGCGGGAACCCCGGAGCGCACGCCGACTCCGAGTGGCCCGACGGGCGGCAGCTCGTCGTGGACGCCGGGGAATCGGGCGCCTTCGACCTGATCCCCGGCGAGCAGGCGCGCAACGTGGCCCGCGCGCTGACCTCCCCGCGCGCCACCCGCCTGATCTCCGAGGCCGACTCGCCCAACTCCACGGTCGTCGTCCTCGCGCCGCCCGTGCTCTCGTACGCCGACGCCCTCGCCCTCGTCGACCGCGTCGACGGCGTACTCGTCGTCTGCGATCCGCGCGCCGTGCACCGCACCGACCTGATCCGGATCCGCGAGCTGATCAGCGGCGCGGGCGGCACGGTGCTCGGCGCCGTGCTGCACGCCCCGCTGGCCGACGAGAAGCGCGGGGGCCGCAGCGGGCGCAAGAGCGCCCCGCCGGCCCCGCCCCGTCCCCGGCCGGGCACGCCGCAGCCGCTGTCGCGCCGGCCGGCCGAGCCGGAGCAGCACATCCCCGGTGACGGCACCGACACCGTCGCCCTGCGCACGGTGCGCATGGGCCGGCGGTGAGCAGGCGCGGATTCGCCGCCGTCGCATCGGTCCTCGACCAGGCCGCCTCCAGCGCCACCAACATCCTGGTGCTGGTCCTGGCCGCCCGGCTGTCGACGGCGTCCGGCTTCGCCGACTTCTCGATGGTGTACGTGGCCTTCAGCGTGCTCCTCGGGCTGAACATGGCCTACGTCGGCCAGACGGTGGTGCTGGAGAAGGCCGAGGAGCGGCTGGGCGCGGTGTGCCGTTCGGCGGTGGGCTTCACGGCGGCCGCCTCGGGCGTCGCCGCGGCGCTGCTCGCCCTCGTCGGCCTGGCCCTGCCCGGAGCCGGCGGCCGGGCCTTCCTCGCGCTCGGCCTCGTCCTGCCGCTGGTCCTCGTCCAGGACGGGCTGCGGTACTGCTTCTCTGCACTGCGCACGCCCGAGCGGGCCCTGGCCGCCGACGCGGTGCGGCTGGTGTGCGTCGTCGCCGCGCTGGCGGTGCAGCCCGAAGGGGCCTCGGCGGGAAGGCTGGTGCTGGTGTGGGGCGTCTCCGCGCTGCCGGCGCTCGGGCTGGGCCTGTGGCTGCTGCGGCCCGGCGTGCGCGGGGCGCGGGCCGACCTGCGCCCGTATCTGCGCCGCGGCCACCTGGGACAGCGGTTCGTGGTCGAGTTCGCGGTGGGCAACGGCTCCAGCCAGCTGGCCGTGCTGGGCCTCGGCGTCTTCGCGACGCCGCTGGCGGTGGGCGCGCTGCGCGGGGCGACGACCCTGTTCGGGCCGCTGAACGTGCTGTTCAACTCGGCGAACGCGTTCGGCCCGCCCGTGGTGGGGCGGGCCCGCGGCAAGCGGGGCGTGGTGCGGATGACCGTGCTGCTGGGCAGCGGGCTGGCGGTGCTCGGCGCGGGATGGGCGGCAGTGCTGTACGCGCTGCCCGAGCGGGTGGGGCGCCGGATGCTCGGCGAGACCTGGTCCGCGGCGGCCGCCCTCCTTCCGGCCACGGGCGCCCAGTACGCGGTGATGGGCCTGGGCACGTGCGCGCTGCTGACCCTGCGGGTCCTCAACCCCCGGGCCACGCTCTCCTTGCAGGTGGTGTTCTCGCTGCTGTCCGTGGTCTTCCTGCTGGGCGGCTACGCGGCCTGGGGCGTCACGGGGGCGGCCTGGGGCCTGGCAGCGGGCTCGGCCCTCAAGGCAGCGGCGGCCTGGCTGCGGGTGGCCCGCGTGAAGACCCCGGCGGCGTCCGAGGAGCCGGTCCCGGCCGCCTGAGCCCGTCGGGGCCCCGTGAGGCCCTGCCGCGCCCCCGATCGGGGCAGCGCACTCGGGAGGGGCGTGCGCCCCGCCCGGCCCCGCCCGAGCGGGGCACGGCGCGGGTTCAGCGCAGGGTGGTGCCCTTGTCCTGGCGGTACGTGGCCACCAGCGCCAGGCACAGGGCCGCGATGGCCACCCGGCCCGAGGCCTGGAGGAGCGGGCCGCGCAGCAGGATGAAGGAGTAGCCCGCGACCAGCGGGACCACCACCGAGATCAGGCTGCCCGGCGGCGAGCGCCGGGTGGCCCGCTTGGCGTAGCGACGGTCCACGCGGGCGGCGGCGTAGCCCATCCCCAGCAGTCCGGCGCCCATGCCCAGCGGGCCGAAGTCGATCCACAGCTCCGCCCAGATCGGGGAGGACAGGTTGGTGTTGACCGTCCCCATCCACTCGCCGATCATCACGCCCGTGTCCTTCGGCTTGCCCGGCCACACCGCGCGGGGCACGGCGAAGAACAGGGAGCCGGCCAGCTGGCGCCCGTAGAAGTGGCCGGGGCCGGAGTCCGAGTAGGTGATGGTGTTGGCGAACATGCCGATCTGGTCGTAGTCCTTCAGCGCCATCGGCTCAAGGAAGGAGGTCGTCTCGACCGGCTTGTAGTTCTTCTCGTCGTAGCGGAAGCGGTCCGCGAACGGGAACACGAGCAGGGCGATGACCACCGCCATCGACAGCGCCACCCGGTACATCGCCGCGCTCACCGGGAAGACGGTGAACAGCAGCGCGAACATGACCGTGAGGAACCAGTACCGCGGGTTCGAGATCGGGTTGTTGACCACCAGGTTGAGCAGGGCCAGCGCCCCCCAGGTGACGATGATCGACACCTTGCGGCGGGCGTACTTCGAGGTGATCAGCCAGCGCGTGTACAGCAGCAGGGCGAGCAGCGCCGGGACGGTCCCGAAGCCGCGCAGCAGGGCCTGCCCGGCCTGGCCGTCGCCGTTGGAGACGCCCGCCTCCTGGATGCCGGCGATGATCTCCTGGCGGCTGGAGAAGAAGACCGCCGGGCCGCCGAGCTTCATGACGAAGGCCGCACTGCACAGGAAGGACAGGGCCGTGAGCAGTTGGAGCCTGCGCCGGTGGGCCATGACCGGGCGCGGTTCCTTCTGGGAGCCGCCCGCGCGGCCCGCCGGCCGGTGCCGGGCGAGCAGGACGCCGACGTCGAACGCCGTACAGCCGAGCAGCACCAGGCCGATCGCGGCGGTGAGGTCGGAGCGGGGGCCGACCACCGGGGTCGGGACCTGGCCGAGGACGGCCTGCGCCAGCGGGGCCACCCCCATCGCCATGTAGACGAAGAGCCAGAAGGAGCCTTGGAGCAGCTTGCGGCGGCTGGTCAGCACCATGGCCGACAGCCGGGCGCCGGCGTACATGGTGAGCAGGAGCTGGAGCCAGAACGCCGCGTCGCGTACGCCGGCCCCGGTCTGGACGGCGACGAACAGCGGCAGGAAGACGGTGAATCCGAGGGCCAGGGGGACGGAGAGCGCGCGGGAGAGGAGGGTGCGCGGGGTGGTGACCCGGCCCCACAGGCTCTCGTCGGGCTCGCGCACGGGTATGGCCGGAGGGCGTACCGGCTGCGCGGCCGAGGGCTTCCTTGTGTCCGTTGCCACTGTTGCCCCCACCCCGCGTGCCTGGTCCGCGCGCAGTCTAGTCTGAGCGGTCTGCGCCCGGGGAGGCGCGGTCCGGGGTGGAATCGAGGGGCGACCGTTGCGTGATCTTCCTGCCTTCACGCTGTCCGGCTACGACAAGGGGCGCGGGCTGCTGACGCAGGCCCTCTGGTTCGCCGTGATGAACACGCTGTTCATGGCGTGGTTCTGTCCGGCGCGGCTGCGGGTGGCCCTGCTGCGGGCGTTCGGCGCGCAGATCGGCGAGGGCGTGCTGATCCGGCACAGGGTGCGGGTGCTGTGGCCGTGGAAGCTGACCGTCGGGGACCACACCTGGATCGGTGAAGGTGCCTGGCTGCTGAACCTGGAGCCGGTGACCATCGGGGCCCACGTGTGCATCTCCCAGGAGGCGATGCTCTGCACGGGCTCGCACGACCACCGGGCCGCCGACTTCCGCTACCGCAACGCGCCCATCGTCGTCGAGGACGGCGCGTGGGTGGCGGTACGGGCGACCGTGCTCGCCGGTGTGACCGTGGGCCGGTGCGCGGTGGCGGGCGCCGGAGCAGTGGTCCACCAGGACCTGCCCGCGCTGACCCTGCAGACGACGGACGGGCGGCGCCGCCCGGTCGAGGAGCCCAAGTGAGAGTCCTGCACGCCGTTACGCTGCACTCCCCCTCGCACGCCTTCGGCGGCCCGGTACGGGTCGCGCTGAACCTGGCCAAGGGGCTGCGGGCGCGCGGCCACGAGGCGGGCCTGGTGGCGCTGGGAGAGGGCTTCGCCGATCCCTGGCCGAGCTCGGTCGAGGGCGTCCCGGCCAAGCTGTTCCCGGCGCGCAGGCTGCTGCCGCTGGGCTTCAGCGGGATGACCTCGGCGGCGCTGCTGGCCTCGGCGGGCCGGCTGGTGCGGGAGGCGGACGTGGTCCATGTCCACCTGGCGCGGGACCTGGTGACCCTGCCGGTGGCCCTGGCGGCGCTGCGGGCCGGCCGGCCTCTGGTGCTGCAGACCCACGGGATGGTCGACCCGAGCGGGAAGCTGCTGGCCAAGGTGCTGGACGCGGTGGCCGTACGCCGGCTGCTGCGCGGCGCCGACGCGGTGCTGTACCTGACCCCGTACGAGCGCGAGGGCCTGGACGCGGTGGTCGGCGGGCCGCTCGCCGGGGCGGTCCGGCTGGTGAACGGCACCCCCGCGCAGGAGGAGCGCCCCGCCCTGTCCGGGCCGCCGCGCATCCTGTACTCGGCTCGCCTGCAGGCGCGCAAGCGCCCGGTGGACTTCGTGGACGCGGCCCCGGCGGTCCTGGCGGCGCACCCGGACGCGGAGTTCGTGGTGGCCGGGCCGGACGAGGGGGAGCTGGCCGCGGTGCGGGCGCGCATCGCGGAGCTCGGCCTCGGTGCGCACTTCACCGTCCCGGGGGCGCTGTCCGCGGAGCAGGTGCTCGCGGAGCTGCGCCGGGCGCACGTCTACGTGCTGCCCTCGGTGGACGAGCCGTTCCCGATGTCGGTCCTGGAGGCCCTGGCCGTGGGCGTGCCCCCGGTGGTCACCCACTCCAACGGCCTGGCCCGGGACATCGCTTCGGCCGGCGCGGGCCGGGCCGTGGACCCGGGACCGGCGGGCGTGGCGGCGGCGGTGCTCGCCCTGCTGGACCCGGCGGCCAACACCTCCGCCTCCCGGGCCGCCCGCAAGCTGGCCGAGGAGTCCTTCTCGATGGACGCGGTCCTGGACACCCTGCTCCCGGTGTACGAGGGGGCCCGCCGCTGAGGCGCTACAGCTCGTGGCGGGTCTCGTCCACCACCGGGAGGGCCGCCGCGCGGCGCCGCTTGAAGACGCTCGCGTAGACGGCGAGGCCGATGGCGCCGGCCGCCATCATGATCAGGCCGACGACGTCGAGGTTGACGCTCTCCATGTCCCAGTCCGTCGCGAAGGTGAGGATGGCCCCCACCACGATCAGCGCGATGCAGCCGCCGATGCCTCCCATGTGATTCGCCTCCGCAGTCGTTGATGTCTGACCCCGCGGCTACCCGGGGACGGCACATGAAAACGCCGCCCCCGGCCCGTGGTTCGGGCTCGGGGGCGGCGTTCTCGTACGGGTGCGGTGCGCGTTACGCCGGGATCCAGGCGTAGCAGCCGGTGGAGGTGAACTCGGCGGCGCCCGACGGGATCGTCGCCGTGATCTTGTCACCGGCCTTCGGCGGGCCTTCCGGGCCCGAGGCCACGACCGAGCCGTCCTTGCCCTTGGCCTCCCAGGTGCACGTGGTGCTCTGGGTCAGCGCCCGGTAGGTGCCGGCCGCCGGAGCGGGGCGGGTGCCGTCGCCGAAGCCCTTCTCCGCCGCCGCCAGGATCGGCTTCTGCTCCGGGCACAGGTAGGTGATCGCGTCCTTCGCCCCCGGGACCTCCCCGGCGATGATGGACCCGGTCGCCGCGTCCTTGTCGCGCTTCGCGGTGCGCTCCACCCGCTGGCAGGACTCCTGGCCGGTCTGCAGGACGGCCGCCGGGTCCATCTTCTCCGGGACGCGGCCGCTCAGGTACTGCTTCTCGTTGGGCTTGAAGCTGCCCGTCTTCGGGGTGAGCTTCGCGTCGGGCAGGACGGGGCCCGTCGGCTTCGCGCCGGGCGAGGCGGGCGGCGCCGCGGAGTCCGCGGGGTCGGGCGCCGACGACGAGGCCGGCGGCTTGGCCGCCGCGGCGTCGGCCTTTCCGTCGCCGCCCGAGCTGCAGGCGGTCAGGGTCAGAGCGGCGGCCAGCAGAACAGCAGCCGCTGCGGAGCGTCGGTACATCAGTGGAGCTCCCGTACTTGCCGGTGGGGACAGGCGTGCGGGGCCCGGCACGAGCGCCGGGCCCCGCATGCCGTCAGGCGGTTACTTCGGGCCGAACGTGAGGACGAGCTGCGGAGCGGCGTCCGCCGCCGTCGACTCCTTGGACCAGATCCACAGCGGGTCGGTGCCCGTGCTCGTCAGGGCCATGCTGTAGCTGCTGCCCAGCACCGCGGTGACCGCGGCGGTGTCGAGCGGGGTGCTCTGGACCGCCGAGCCGTCCGGGATCGCCCCGAACGTGCCGAGCGGGGTGGTACCGAGCGTCGGCTTGTTGTTGAAGGTCGTGCTCGTACCGCTCCAGGTGCCGGTGACCGGGACCACGGACACGGTGTCGGCCGTACCGGCGCCCGTCTGGGTCGTGGTCTTGACCTGCAGGGTGGCGGACTTCAGGACCGTGCCGGCCGGCGCGGCCGGCACGTCGAAGCGCAGGTACGTCTCGTACGCCGAGGTGCCGCGGACGGCGAGCGAGGTGGCCGCGCCGTTGGCCGTGCTCGGGGCGCCCTGGTTGATGTAGGTGTCCTCGGTCGCGGTGACCTTGGAGACCGTGTCGGCGACGGTCTTGGCCAGGTCGAAGTGGTTCTTGACCTGGGCCGCGGTGAGCGCCTTCGGGTAGACGGCCGTCTCGTCGATCTGGCCGGCGAAGAAGTTGCTGGTCGGCCTGGTCGGCCAGCCGGCGAGGTTGTCGCCGCCGACGTGCCAGTAGCCCGCGTACTGCTGGAAGTCCGTGACGTTCAGCGTGCCCTTGCTCTGACCGTCGACGTACAGCGCCATGCCGGCCGGACCCTGGGTGCCGACGACGTGGTGCCACTTGTTGTCGTTGTACGTGTCGAACAGACCGGTGGAGACGGTGCGGGTCGAGCCGTTGTAGACGCCGAAGACCAGACGACCGGTGTTGGTCATGTAGATCTGCTTGTCGTACGACCCGCTGTTGCGCGTGGTGTTGTTGCCGAAGCCGATCAGCTTGCCGCCGCGCGTGGTGTTCGTCTTGAACCAGGTCTCGATGGTGTACGCGCTGCTCACCGTCTGGCGGCGGTCGCTGTAGACCTGCTGGCTGGTGCCGTTGAAGCCCATGGCCGTGCCGGCTCCGGAGACCGCGCCGGGCGTCTGGCGCAGGGCCGGGGTGTTCACCTGGATGCCGCTGGTGTTGCCGGAGACCGAGGAGTCGGCGACGTACGGGCTGACGGTGTCGTCGTAGCGCCAGTACAGGTTGGCGCCGTCCGCGCGGACCTGGTTCGGGTACGCCTGCACGGAGGCCGGGACCGTCACGGAGGCGGTGGCCGACAGGGCGCTGGTGTTGCCGGCGCCGTCGGTGGCCGTCACCCGGTAGGTGTAGGACTGGCCGGCCTTGGCCGTGGTGTCGGTCCAGGAGGCCTGCGGGCGCTCCCACTCGACGGAGTCCGCGACCACGGTGGCGATCGGGGTGGCCGAGCCGTTGCGGTAGATGCGGTACGTCAGCTTGCTGTCGTCCTGGTCGTAGCTGGTGCGCCAGCGGACCTGGACCTCGCCGGGCTTGACGCTCGCGGCGCTCGCCACCGGGGTGGTCGGGGCGCCGACGTCGCCGGTGGAGGCGAAGCGCGTCAGGCCCTGCTGGGCCTTGCCGTTGATGAGGGTGAACTCACCGCCGACCCACATGTACTTGACGTCGCTCTTCTCCGCGATGGTCATGACGCGCGGGCCGATGCCCTCGCCGATGCCGTCGTTCGCGGTGGGGTGCCAGCCGAGCTTGCGCGGGCTCGCCACGAAGCCGTCCACGGGCGCGGGGGCGGCGCCTTCGTAGTTCGTCGGCTGGGCCAGCAGGAAGTTGCGCTTGCCGTCGGGCCACTCGCCGTTGAGGGAGCAGTCGTGCGCGTGCGAGGAGCTGTAGAGCACGCCCTGGTAGGGCAGGACCCACTGGGTCGCGCCGAGGCAGCGGTCGCGCCACTTCTCGCTGAAGTCGGACAGCCGCAGACCGATGCGGCCGTCGAAGACGCCGCCGCCGGAGCCCTCGTTGCCCGTGTAGAAGCCGGTGTCGTCGGTCGCGATCGTCTTGACGACCGAGTTCGACGGGATGGTGCTGTACGTCTTGGCGACGGCGCCGGTGGCGGCGTTGACGACGGCCAGGGCGTGCGTGTTGGAGCCGTTGACCGAGAAGAAGTCGCCGCCGAGCAGCACGTTCTTGCCGTCGGGGGTGACCGCGACGGCGCGGCCGGGCTCGTCCGCGTTGGCGGTGAAGGGCTTGACCGCACCGGAGGTGGCGTCGACCGCGGCGAACCGCTCGCGGGTCTGGCCCTCGACGGTGCCGAAGTCGCCCGCCGTGTAGAGCGTGTCGTCGGTGACGGCGAGCGCGCGCACGGTGGCGGGGAAGGCCGGGTGGAAGGCGGCCTTGGGGGTGCAGGTCTCGATGTCGATCGCCGCGAGGCTGGAGACCGGCGTGCCGTTGACGGCGCCGAAGTAACCGCCCGCGTAGAGGGTCTTCTTGTCCTTCGAGACGGTCAGCGCCCGCACGGTCGCGGTGCCGTCGCCGACGGTGAAGGCGAGCTTGCACGAGGTGGGGTTGCCCGTCGCGGCGTCCAGGGCGACGAAGTTCACGGCTTCCTGCTCGGCGCCGGCGCCGCCCTCGGGCGGGCGGACGGCCGAGAAGGTGCCGCCGGCGAAGACGGTGCCGTTCGCCTCGGCCATCGCGAACACGATGCCGTTGGGCTGCCAGGTGGGCAGTTCGTCGGCGGTGAACGCCACCGGCGCGGTGATGGCGGACGCTTCCGGCATCAGCACCAGGCCGATGCCGGTGCCGGCACCCGCCAGTGACAGGACGAGGGCAGCAGTCAGCCCTCTGGATCTACGCATGAGCCCCCCAGGGCAATCGCCCGGTTTGATGGCTGGAACTATCCGAACAGCCATATGTACTGGCGCAGACTAGGGCTCGCGTGAAGGCCCGGTCACCTCACTTGACCCATTGCATACCAACTTGGAATCAACGGGTCCGCCACGGAGGGCGCACAACGGACATACGGCAGGTTTACCCCGGCCACGCCCGCAGTTACCCGCGGGAATGACCGTGACACGGCAAATCGTAGGGGAAATATAAGGCCTCAGCGGTCGATCCGGACGGTCACGCCCGCCAGTTGGTCCTCGACCTGGCGGATGTCGGCGTCGACCATGATCCGCGCCAGTTCGGCCACGAGCACCGTCGGCTTCCAGCCAAGCAGCTCCTGGGCCTTGGAGGCGTCGCCGATCAGGGCGTCGACCTCGCTCGGGCGCTCGTACTTGGGGTCGTAGCGCACGTGCTCGGCCCAGTCCAGGCCGGCGTGCGCGAAGGAGGACTCGACGAACTCGCGCACCGTGGCGGCCACGCCGGTGGCGACCACGTAGTCGGTCGGCTCGTCCTGCTGGAGCATCCGCCACATGGCGTCCACGTACTCGGGGGCATAGCCCCAGTCGCGGACCGCGTCGAGGTTGCCGAGGTAGAGGTGGTACTGCAGGCCGGCCTTGATCCGGGCGACCGCGCGGGTGATCTTGCGGGTCACGAAGGTCTCGCCGCGGCGGGGCGACTCGTGGTTGAAGAGGATCCCGTTGACCGCGAACATGTCGTACGCCTCGCGGTAGTTCACCGTGGTCCAGTACGCGAAGACCTTGGCGGCGCCGTACGGGCTGCGCGGGTGGAACGGGGTCTTCTCGTTCTGCGGCGGCGGGGTGGCGCCGAACATCTCGGAGGACGAGGCCTGGTAGATCCGGGTGTCCACACCGCTGGCCCGGATGGCCTCCAGCAGCCGCAGGGCGCCTAGGCCGGTCACGTCGCCGGTGTAGAGGGGGGCGTCGAAGGAGACCCGCACGTGCGACTGGGCGCCCAGGTTGTAGACCTCGTCGGGCCGTATCTCACGCAGCAGGTTCACCAGGGCGACGCCGTCGGACAGGTCCGCGTGGTGCAGCACGAAGGAGCGGTTCGCGGTGTGCGGGTCCTGGTAGATGTGGTCGATCCGCTCCGTGTTGAAGCTGGAGGACCGCCGCACGAGCCCGTGCACCGTGTAGCCCTTGGACAGCAGCAGCTCGGAAAGATAGGAGCCGTCCTGCCCGGTGACGCCGGTGATCAGTGCGGTCTTGCCCATGGGGTCCCCCTGGTTGTCGTTGCGCTCTGTTGTGGTGGGCGGGGCTCCCCCCACCCGTTCCCCCGGGTCCTGCCCCCGGGCGGCGGTCCGGGTCCGCCCGCCCGGCCGGCCTGCGGCACCGGGATCCCCGACCCGGCCGGGGCCGCCTCGGCAGGCTCCGCCAGGGGCCCCGCAGGGGCCGGATGGGTACCGTACACGGCCGAACCGGAACCCCTCGCGCCGAGTTCCGGCGCGCGGCGGGCGGGCGGGGCGTCCACCTCCCCTGAAGCCCGCGGCAGTGGACTGGCATCATCGGCGGTATGACAAGTTCGCTGCCGCTCCTGCCCCCGAACGCCCGCGTCTTCGTCGCGGGCCACCGCGGCCTCGTGGGCTCCGCGGTCGCCCGCCGGCTCACCGCCGACGGCCACCAGGTGCTCACCCGGGGCCGCGCCGACCTCGACCTGCGCGACGCCGCCGCGACCGGGGCGTACCTCAAGGAGGTCCGCCCCGACGCCGTCGTGCTCGCCGCGGCCAAGGTCGGCGGGATCATGGCCAACAGCACCTACCCGGTGCAGTTCCTTGAGGACAACCTCAAGATCCAGCTCAGCGTCATCGGCGGGGCGCACGCAGCGGGCGTCGGCCGCCTGCTGTTCCTCGGCTCCTCCTGCATCTACCCGAAGCTCGCTCCCCAGCCCATCAGCGAGGACGCCCTGCTGACCGGCCCCCTGGAGCCGACCAACGAGGCGTACGCCCTGGCGAAGATCGCCGGCATCGTGCAGGTGCAGTCGTACCGCAAGCAGTACGGGGCCTCGTACATCTCCGCGATGCCGACGAACCTCTACGGTCCGGGCGACAACTTCGACCTGGAGACCTCGCACGTCCTGCCCGCCCTCGTCCGGCGCTTCCACGAGGCCGCCGCCGAGGGCCGCGAAGAGGTCACCCTGTGGGGCAGCGGCACGCCCCGCCGGGAGTTCCTGCACGTGGACGACCTGGCCGCCGCCTGCGCCGTGCTCCTGCGCTCCTACGACGGCGACGAGCCCGTGAACATCGGCTGCGGCGAGGACCTCACCATCAAGGCCCTCGCCGAAACCGTCGCCGAGGTGACCGGCTTCCGCGGCCGGATCGCCTGGGACACGTCCAAGCCGGACGGCACCCCGCGCAAGCTGCTCGACGTCAGCCGCCTGACCTCGCTCGGCTGGAAGCCGGAGATCGCCTTGCGGGACGGCATCGCCGCCACCTACCGGTGGTGGCGCGAGCAGAGCTGATCGCACGGAGAGCGGCCCTCGCCCCTCAGTAGGCTCCGCGACCGTCGACGACGGCGCGGAGCGTACGGCCCATGACGTCGACATCGCTGGTGAAGGACCAGTTGTCGACGTACTGGAGGTCGAGAGCGATCGTCTCGTCCCATGACAGGTCGGAGCGCCCGCTGATCTGCCACAGCCCCGTCATCCCCGGCCGCACGGTGAGCCTGCGCAGCTCGACCTCGTCGTACTGCGCCACCTCCTCCGGCAGCGGCGGGCGCGGCCCGACCAGCGACATGTGGCCGCCCAGGACGTTGAGGAGCTGCGGGAGTTCGTCGAGCGAGGTACGGCGCAGCAGCCGGCCGACCCGGGTCACCCGGGGATCGCGGCGGATCTTGAACATCAGGCCGTCGTTCTCGTTGGCCCCGGACAGTTCGCCCTTGAGCCGGTCCGCGTCCACGACCATGGTCCGGAACTTCCACATCACGAACGGCACCCCGTCGCGCCCGATGCGCCGCTGACGGTAGAACGCCGGGCCCTTCGAGCCGAGGCGTATCGCCGCGATGATGCCGAGGAAGAGCGGCGAGAGCAGCAGCAGTCCGAGCGCGGCCCCGACGCGGTCGAGCACCGCCTTGAGGAAGGTCTGGACGCCCCGGCCCACCGGCGGCGCCACCCGCAGCACGGCGAGCCCGCCCGCGGACAGGGTCTCCAGCCGCTTGACGGACACCTCCACCAGCCCGGGGAAGACGGCCAGTTCCAGCCCGGCATCGTGCAGGGCCCAGGCCACCCGGCGCAGCCGCTCGCCGGTGATGCACGCCCCGGGGGCGACGAGGACGAGGTCGGCGTGGTGGCTGCGGACGGCGCCGAGCACCGCGGCGGAGTCGCCGTTCGGGACCTCGGGCGCGTCCGCGTCGAGCCGGGCGGCCACCGGCACCCCGCTGTCGAGGGGGCCGGTCCCGACCGGGACCACGCCGACCACGACGTACGGGTGGTCGGTGCGCGCGGCCAGGTGCGCGATGACGGAATCGGCGGCGCCGGGCTCGCCGACCACCAGGACGCGGCTGACGGCCTGCGCCTCGCGCCGGGCGGCGGAGAGGTGGCGGTAGGTCAGCTTGTGGCAGGCCACGGTGATGAGCAGGGCGGGCAGCAGGGCCCCGAGGGCGGCCAGGCGCGGGGTGTTCTCACCGGTCACCACGCGGGCGACGGCCAGGACACCGATCAGAATCAGCCAGTCGTGGACGACGGGCAGCACTCCCCGCGATTCGCCGAGCACCCGGGTCGCGTAACGGCGGCGCAGCGCCTGCACCCCGGTCCAGGCGAGCGCCGCGCCGAGGGCGCAGTACACCGGCCGGACCTGCTGCGCGGCCTCGAAGACGAGTCCCACGGGCACGGCGGCGCCGAGGAAGTCCGCGGTGAGGGCGGCCGGCAGGTACCAGCGGGCCTTGTCGCCGAGCCGCCTCACCGGCGCGGCGGCGGACCGCACGGATTCAGCGGCCGCCGCGGCCACTCTTTGCGCAGGAAAATGGACATGCCTCATGGGCCCCCCTGGCACGTGGTCTATGACAGTGGCGCGTGCCCGTGGCTTCCCCAGGCGACGGACATCTGGCGCACCGGGAAACAGTACGACAAACACCCGTTCGCCAGGTGCCGATTGCCCGAACGAGACCTCTTGTTGCCCAAGCGTTAGCAACCGGTACCAACCGTTCCAGATGTTGGGCCGCGTTTTCGCACACGAAGGTGAATGGTTCGGATACCGGATACGTCTCCTCGGTCAACGAACCGTTTCCAGCCAACCTTTTGACGCGCTCCTGACATTGCATCGAGTAGCTGGCACTCTTCGATCCGTTCATCGCACCAGCCTGCTCTGCCCGGAGGCCCACCCAGCCGTCCGGAGCCCCCCTTGCAGAAGGAGTCTGCGTTGAGTCCCACCCCCCACAGGCGTGCCACCGCGGCCGGCGCGCTCGTTGCCGCCGCAGCGCTGCTCGCCGTCGGCATACAGGCCGGCACTGCATCCGCCGACGCCACCGCGTCGCAGGCCCGCACCGCCGCCCAGCCCAACCCGGGCGCGGCAGCCGTCAAGCTGAGCCCCTCCGAGCGTGCGACGCTCATCGCCGACGCCAACTCGACCACCGTCCAGGCGGCCAAGGCCCTCGGCCTCGGCGAGCAGGAGAAGCTGGTCGTCCGCGACGTCGTCAAGGACGCCGACGGCACCACGCACACCACGTACGAGCGCACGTACGGCGGACTCCCCGTGCTCGGCGGCGACCTGACGGTCCACGCCAAGGGCGGCGTCACCAAGAGCATCACCAAGGCCACCAACCACGAGATCAAGGTCGCGGACACCACGGCCACGGTCACCCCGGCCGCCGCCGAGGGCCAGGCCGTCTCCGCCGCGAACTCCGCGGGCTCCAAGGACGCCAAGGCCTCCAAGAGCGCCCGCAAGGTGATCTGGGCCGCCGAGGGCGTCCCGGTCCTCGCCTACGAGACCGTCGTGGGCGGCCTCCAGGACGACGGCACCCCGAGCGAGCTGCACGTGATCACCAACGCCAAGACGGGCGCGAAGATCACCGAGTGGCAGGCCATCGAGACCGGCACCGGCAACACCATGTACAGCGGCCAGGTCACGATGGGCACCTCGCAGTCGGGCAGCAACTACACGCTGACCGACGCCGGACGCGGCAACCACAAGACGTACGACCTCAAGGGCGGCAGCTCCGGCACCGGCACGCTCTTCACCAACACCACCGACACCTGGGGCAACGGCGCCGCGTCCAACCGCGAGACCGCCGGCGCGGACGCCCACTACGGCGCCCAGCTGACGTGGGACTACTACAAGAACGTGCACGGCCGCAACGGCCTGCGCAACGACGGCGTGGCCCCGTACAGCCGGGTCCACTACGGCAACGCGTACGTCAACGCCTTCTGGGACGACTCCTGCTTCTGCATGACGTACGGCGACGGTACGAGCAACACGCACCCGCTGACGTCCATCGACGTGGCCGCCCACGAGATGACCCACGGCCTGACCTCGGTCACCGGCAACATGACCTACAGCGGTGAGCCCGGCGGCCTGAACGAGGCGACCTCCGACATCATGGCGGCGGCCGTCGAGTTCTACGCCAACAACCCGCAGGACGTCGGCGACTACCTGGTCGGCGAGAAGATCGACATCAACGGCGACGGCACCCCGCTGCGCTACATGGACAAGCCGAGCAAGGACGGCGGTTCCAAGGACGCGTGGTACTCGGGCATCGGCGGCGTCGACGTCCACTACTCCTCGGGTCCGGCGAACCACTGGTTCTACCTGGCCTCCGAGGGCTCCGGCGCCAAGGTCATCAACGGCGTGAGCTACAACTCGCCGACCTCCGACGGCCTGCCGGTCACCGGCATCGGCCGTGACGCCGCCGCGAAGATCTGGTTCCGCGCGCTGACGGTGGGCTACTTCAAGTCGAACACCAACTACGCCGCGGCCCGTACGGCCACCCTGCAGGCCGCCGCCGACCTCTACGGCGCCGGCTCGGCCACGTACAACAACGCGGCCAACGCCTGGGCGGCCATCAACGTCGGCGCCCGCATCAACAACGGCGTCTCGGTGACCCCGATCGCCAACCAGACCACCCAGATCAACACGGCCGTCAGCCTCCAGGTCCAGGCCACCAGCACCAACCCGGGTGCGCTGAGCTACGCGGCCACCGGCCTGCCGGCCGGGCTGTCGATCAACTCCTCGACCGGTCTCATCTCCGGTACGGCGACCACCGCGGGCACGTCCAACGTGACCGTCACGGTGACCGACTCGGCGGCCAAGACGGGCACCGCGTCCTTCACCTGGACCGTGGGCACCAGCCAGCAGAACGTGTTCGAGAACACGAACGACTACCAGATCGCGGACAACTCCACCGTCGAGTCCCCGATCGCGGTGACCCGCACAGGCAACGCCCCGAGCACCCTCAAGGTGGACGTCAACATCGTCCACACCTACGTCGGTGACCTGCGGGTCGACCTGGTCGCCCCCGACGGCACCGTCTACAACCTGCGCAACCGCTCCGGCGGCAGCGCGGACAACATCGTCCAGAGCTTCACGGTGAACGCCTCCTCCGAGGTGGCGCAGGGCACCTGGAAGCTGCGGGTGGCGGACCTCGCCAGCCTGGACACCGGCTACATCAACAGCTGGAAGCTCACCTTCTGAACCCCTGAAGGCTGACCTCCAGGCCGACCTGTGGGCCGGCCACCCCTGAAAAGCGCGGGGCCGTCCGGGAGAGACCCTCCCGGACGGCCCTGTTCCATGCTGATCAGACGGCGCGGAAGATGCGGTCGAAGAGGTCCGGCTCCTCGTCGTGCTGCTGCCGGCCCTCGCCCTGGCCCTGCTCCTCGTGACGGGCCTGGTCCTCGCCCTGCTCCTCGTGACGGACCTGGTCCTGACCCGGCTCCTCAGGGCGAGCCTGCTCCTGGCCC
>NZ_JBEZBN010000013.1:79117-104831 GCF_040647115.1 Streptomyces sp. NPDC044571 | reverse complement strand
TGCTCCTCGGGGCTGCCCTGCTCGTCCTGGCCCTGGTCCTCGCCCTGGCCCTGCTCCTCGGGGCTGCCCTGCTCGTCCTGGCCCTGGTCCTCGCCCTGGCCCTGCTCCTCGGGGCTGCCCTGCTCGTCCTGGCCCTGGTCCTCGCCGCGCTGCTCGTCCTGGCCCTGCTCCTCGCCCTGCTCCTGCTCCTGGCCCTGGTCCTCGGGGCGGCCCTGGTCCTCGCCCTGCTCCTCCTCGCCGCGCTGGTGCTCCGGACGGCCCTGGTGCTCGCCCAGCCCCTGCTCCTCGCCGCGCTGGTCCTCCTGGCCTTGGTCCTCGCCGCGCTGGTGCTCCGGACGGCCCTGGTGCTCGCCCGGCCCCTGCTCCTCGCCGCGCTGGTCCTCCTGGCCCTCGTCGGGGGCCGGCAGGACGGACGGCTGGTCGTCGTCCCCGGCCGGGCGGCTGACCGTCTGGTCGACGCGGGCGTCGTGGCGGCTGCGGTCCGCGCCGTGGAAGTCCTCGTCGAAGTCGTCGCGGCGGTCCTTGCGCCCGTCCACGTCGGCCGGCTTGAAGAACACCGACCGCACGTTCACGTTGTGCACCACGTCCCCCGGCTCAAGAACCCGCTCGGGGCGGCCGTTGCACCCGCGCTCCTCGAAGAGCAGGGCCAGCGACCTCGTTTCGTTGGCCACCGCGATGGCGGGGTTGCTGCGCGAGGTTCCCGTCAGCTCGTAGCAGGTGTCGTTGTCGGCCGGGCGGATCTGATGGCGCTCGTTGCCGTCCTCATCGACGATGTAGTCCAGCCGTCCGAGGGGGCGCCGGTCGTCGTGGTCGTCGGCCAGCGAGGGGCCGGCCGTGGGCAGGACGAGTGCGAGGGCTCCGAGCAGCGCGGCGGCCGTGGGGCGAAGACGCATGAGGTAAAAGTCCGTTCTGTGGGCGTGAATGCCGGTCCGGTGGCATCCAGCGGGCAGCGTAGGAGCGAGCCGTGTTGCTGAAACGGTTCGGCTGCGCGCGTGTTCGGAGGTTCACTCGCCCGGAGCGCCCGGCTGAGCCCATACGGCAGCGGTGCGTGGTGTCAGGCGGAGGCGCGTTCGCCGGACGGGACCCCGTCCGCGCGCCCCCTGGCCGCGCCCGGTACGGGCGCGGGACCGGCCGGGGCTGCCGGCCCGGCCGGGCGGACCAGCAGGGCCACCAGCGCCGCACCGGCCAGGCCCATCACGCCCGAAGCCCAGAACGCCTCCCGCAGCCCGCTCGCGAACGCCGCCTCCACCCAGTCGCGCGCGGCGGGAGCCGCCGCCAGCAGTTCCCCGGCCCGGCCGGAGGCCAGCGCCCGCACGGTCCCGCCCCCCTGGCCGGAGCCGCGCAGCCCGTCCGCCAGCCCCGAGTGGAACACGGCGCCGATCACCGCGATGCCGAGGGCCATGCCCAGCTGCCGCGCGGTGTTCAGGGCTCCGGCGGCCATCCCGGCGCGGGCCGGGGCCACGGCGCCCATCGCGGCGGCCGCCAGCGCCGGGGTCGCCGTCCCGACCCCCGCCCCGGTCACCACCAGTCCCGGCACCAGGGCCGCCCAGCCGTCTCCCGCGTCCAGCATCCGGCCCTGGAGCAGCGCGCCGAAGCCGATCAGCAGCATTCCGCCGCCGATGGTCAGCCGGGGCGGGACCCCGTGCAGCAGCCGCCCGGCCACCGCGGCGACGACGAAGCCGGCGGCGCTCAGCGGCAGCAGCACCAGCCCCCCGCCGACCGGGCCCATCCCCTCGGCGGACTGCAGCCAGAGGGAGACGTACACGAGGGAGGAGAACGCGGCGCCCGACAGCAGCAGTCCTGCGGCCATGACGGCCACGAACGTGGGGCTGCGGAAGAGCGCGAGGTCCAGCACCGGACGGGAGCTGCGCAGTTCGACGAGGACGAAGCCGGCGAAGGCGGCCACGCCGAGGCCGAACAGCCCGAGGGTGGTGCCCGAGCTCCATCCGTTCTCGCCCACACGGATCACGGCGTAGGTGACGGCCGCGGCGCCCGTGGTGAAGGTGGCCATGCCGGGCAGGTCCAGACGCCCCGCCTGCGGGTCGCGGGACTCGGCCACCGCCTTGAGGGTGACGTACACGGCCAGCGCGCAGACGGGCAGGTTGATGAAGAAGATCCAGCGCCAGCCGAACTGCTCGGTGAGCAGCCCGCCGACGACCGGTCCGGCCGCCGCGGCGGCGCCGTTGACCGCGCCCCAGACGCCGAAGGCGACCCCGCGGTCCCGGCCCCGGTAGGACGCGCTGAGCAGGGCCATGGTCGTGGCGAACATGGCGGCTCCGCCGATGCCCTGGGCGGCGCGGAATGCGATCAGCCCGGCCGGGCCGGTGGCCAGACCGCAGGCGAGCGAGGCGGCGGCGAAGAGCCCGAGCCCGCCGAGGTAGACGCGGCGGCGGCCGATCCGGTCGGCGAGCGAGCCCGCTCCCAGGAGCAGGGCGGCCAGCGCGAGGGCGTAGACGTCCATCACCCACTGGAGCCCGGCGAAGCCCGTGTGCATCTCGGCGGCCATGTCGGGCAGGGCGACGGTCACGATCGTGACGTCGACCAGGAGCATGAAGGCTCCGAGGCAGACGGCCGTCAGTGGCAGCCACTTGCGCATGGGGGTTCTCCTCGGATGACGGAGGGGCGAAGGCACGGGCGGATCCGCGGTGGGTCCAAGCTCCCACCGCCCGGCTCCCGTCCCCATCCAGCGGCCCGCCTCTGCCGGATTTCCGTCGTCAAGGTCCCTGGCATGATGGAAAACGTGAACGACACGGAGCTGGACGCACTCGACCGGTCCCTGGTCCAGGCCCTCGTGATCGACGGCCGGGCCCCCTTCAGCCGGCTCGCCGAGGTGCTGGAGGTCTCCGACCAGACCGTCGTACGCCGCTACCGGCGCCTGCGGACCACCGGCCTGATCCGGGTGGTGGGGCTGCCGGTGGGCAGCCGCGTCGGGCTGTTCGAGTCCTGGCTGCGCGTGCAGTGCGCCCCGGACGCCGCGCTCCCGGTGGCCGGGGCGCTCGCCCGCCGCCCGGACATCGCGTGGGTGACCCTGAACTCGGGCGGCACGGAGGTCCACTGCATGACCCGGGCCCGTACCCGCAAGGACCGCGACGCCCTGCTGCTGGAGAAGCTGCCGCGCACCCGCCGGGTGACCGGCATCAGCGCCCACACCATCCTGCGGAAGTTCTTCGGAGGGCCCGACGCGTGGGCGGGCGTGGACGTGCTGCGCCCCGACCAGATCGCGGCCCTGGAACGGCCGCCGGCGCCGCCCCGGCCGGAGCGGTACGCCCTGGACGACACGGAGTTCGCGCTGCTCGCGGCGCTGGGGCGGGACGGCCGCGCCGGGTATCCGGAACTGGCCCGCGCGACCGGCCTGTCGGAGTCGACCGCCCGCCGCAGGCTGGAGCGGCTGCGCGAGCTCGGGGCCCTCTTCTTCGACGTGGAGTTCGTTCCCACGCTCTTCGGATACGAGGCGGAGGCGACGGTGGTGCTGACCGTCCCGCCGGCCCGCCTCGCGGAGGTGGGGGCCGCACTGGCGAGCCACCGCGAGGTGCCGTTCGCGGCGGCCGTGACCGGGGCGGCCTCCTTGATGGCGGTGGTCGTGTGCCGGGACACCGACGCGCTGTACACGTACCTGACCGAGCGGATCGGCGCGGTGGACGGCGTGGGGCAGGTGGAGGTGATCCCGGCCCTGCGCAGCGTCAAGCGGGCCGGGATGCTCGTGGAGGGCGAGCGGCTGGTGGACCCGCCGCCCGCCCCCTGAACCGGTACTGCGGCGGCTCCTAGCGCAGCACCACACCGCCGCCCGCGTCCGTGGCCGCCGGGGCCGCGACCAGCCCCAGTTCGGCCGGGCTCGCCAGCAGCGGGTGGGCGGGCAGGATCCGTACGGTGTAGCCGAAGGGCCCCGTACGGTCGAGGGCGAGCGGGCCCTCGTACACCCAGCGGCCCTCCAGGTCCGGCCCGGCGGCCGGTTTGAGCGGGAAGCTCCTCCCGTCCCGGATCACGTCCTGCGGGTCCACCCGGCCCGCGACCGCCTGTACCTCCACGTCCTCGGGCGCGAGCGCGTCCAGCGCCACCCGCACCCGCAGCGTGAGGGTGGCCCCGAGCTCGGCGGTGCCGTTGACGGGGGCGTCGGCCAGTGCCTCCACGTGCTCGACCCCGACCCGCGGCCAGGCCGCCCGGACCCGGCCCTTCCACCAGGCCAGGTCGCGCGCCGCCTCCGGGGTCAGGGCCCGGTGGGCGTGGGCGGCCGGCACGTACAGCCGTTCCACGTACTCCCGTACCATCCGCCCCGCCAGCACCTTGGGTCCCAGGGAGGCGAGGGTGCGCCGGACCATCTCGATCCACCGCACCGGGAGGGCTCCCCGCCCCGAGCGGTCGTAGAACCGGGGCGCGACCCGGCTCTCGATCAACTCGTAGAGGGCGGCGGCCTCCAGGTCGTCGCGCCGTTCCTCGTCCGTCCCGAGCCCGTCGGCGGTCGGGATGGCCCAGCCGAAGTCCGGCTCGAACCACTCGTCCCACCAGCCGTCCAGCACGGACAGGTTGAGGCAGCCGTTCAGGGCGGCCTTCATCCCGCTGGTCCCGCACGCCTCCAGCGGCCGCAGCGGGTTGTTGAGCCAGACGTCGCAGCCCGGATAGAGCTTCTGCGCCATCGCCATCCCGTAGTCGGGCAGGAAGACGATCCGGTGCCGCACCCGCGGGTCGTCCGCGAACCGCACCAGCTCCTGGACGAGCCGCTTGCCTCCGTCGTCGGCCGGGTGCGCCTTGCCCGCGACCACGATCTGCACGGGCCGGTCGGGGTCCAGCAGCAGCCGGCGCAATCGCTCGGGGTCGCGCAGCATCAGGGTGAGCCGCTTGTAGGAGGGCACGCGCCGGGCGAAGCCGATGGTGAGCACGTCCGGGTCGAGCACGGAGTCCACCCAGCCCAGTTCGGCGGCCGCGGCCCCGCGCCGGCGCCAGGAGGCCCGCAGCCGATCGCGCACCTCCTGCACCAGCTGCTCGCGCAGCACCCGCCGCAGGTCCCAGATGTCCTGGTCGGCGATGTCCGCGACGGCGTCCCAGCGCTGGGAGCCGCCGACGGAGAGGGCGTCCTCGGTGCGTCCGGCGCCGATCTGGCGGGCGCCGAGCCGGACGACCTCGGGGGCCACCCAGGTCGGGGCGTGCACGCCGTTGGTCACCGAGGTGATGGGCACGTCGGCGGGGTCGAAGCCCGGCCACAGCCCGGCGAACATGCCCCGGCTGACGGCGCCGTGCAGGGTGGAGACCCCGTTGGCCCGCTGGGCGAGCCGCAGGCCCATCACCGCCATGTTGAACACCCCGGGGTCGCCGCCGGGGTAGGTCTCGGCGCCGAGTTCCAGGATCCGGTCGACGGGGACGCCCTCCAGCTCGGCACCGGTCCCGAAGTGGCGGGCCACCAAGGCCCGCTCGAAGCGGTCGATGCCGGCGGGCACGGGGGTGTGCGTGGTGAACACGGTCCCGGCGCGCACCGCCTCGACGGCGGCCTCGAAGCCGAGCCCCTGCTCCCCTTCCAGTTCCCTTATGCGTTCGAGTCCGAGGAACCCGGCGTGGCCCTCGTTGGTGTGGAAGACCTCGGGGTCGGGATGGCCGGTGATGCGGCAGTACGTGCGCACCGCGCGCACGCCGCCGATGCCGAGCAGCATCTCCTGGAGCAGCCGGTGGTCGCTGCCGCCGCCGTAGAGCCGGTCGGTGACCTCCCGGGCGCCCGCGTCATTGTCCTCGACGTCGGAGTCGAGCAGCAACAGCGGCACCCGGCCGACCAGGGCCTGCCAGATGTGCGCGTGCAGGGCTCGGCCGCCGGGCAGGCTCAGGCGGACGCGGGCGGGGGCGCCGTCCTCGTCCCGCAGCAGGGACAGGGGGAGTTCGTTGGGATCGAGTACGGGGTAGTGCTCCTGCTGCCAGCCGTCGCGGGAGAGGGTCTGGCGGAAGTACCCGTGGCGGTACAGCAGTCCCACACCGATGAGCGGGACGCCGAGGTCACTGGCGGCCTTGAGGTGGTCCCCGGCGAGGATGCCGAGCCCGCCGGAGTACTGCGGGAGGGCGGCGGTGATGCCGAACTCCGGTGAGAAGTAGGCGATCGCGGCGGGGAGATCGGCGACGTCCTCATGGCTCTGGTACCACCTCCCGCCGTGGACGTAGTCATCGAGGTCGGCCACGACGGCGGCGAGGCGCCGCAGGAACCGGCGGTCACCGGCCAGCTCCTCCAGCCGGGAGGCGCTGACCCCGCCGAGGAGCCGGACGGGGTCTCCCCCTGCGGCGTGCCAGCCCTCGGGGTCGACGGATTGGAAGAGTTCGCGGGTCTCCGCATGCCAGGACCAGCGCAGGTTGCGCGCGAGGTCCGCCAGCGGCAGGAGGGGTTCCGGGAGGACAGGGCGTACGGTGAATCGACGGATAGCCTTCACGCGTTCCACCTTCGCAGGCAATTGCGGATAGGAGCGGCCACACCACGCTGTGCGCCGCGCATCACCCCCGGAAGGCTATCGGCGACCCCCGCCGCTCGGCCATGGCGCCTCGATCGACGCCCGGCCGCGGCTGCCCTCGGTGGTGTCCGCGGACGGGACCCGGACACGCCGCCGCCCCGGCCGCCGCACGCAGGGCGTGGGCGGCCGGGGCGGGTTGAGGCGGCCGGTCAGGGCTGGGTGAAGTAGCCGAGCAGATCGGTGATCACGTGGGTGCTGCCGCCGTAGCTGTTCCAGACGGCGACGCGGCCGTCCGCCACCGGGGTGGTGACGTGGTTGGGGACGGTGTCGCCGGGACGGGTGTTGAGGCTGCTGGCACCCGGGCGGCTCGCTCCGTACCCGTAGACGGTGAGGAATCCGGGTCCGGTGGAGTCGGTCGCGGTGACGTTCAGTACGGCGCCGACGGCTCCGGCGGGCAGGCCTGCGACGGTGGTGTCCGCGCCGGGGGCGAGCTTGCCGGTGGTGCGGGTGTCGGCGAGGCGCCTCGGGACGGTCGGCGTGAACAGGGTCTTGCCGTCCTTGCCGTACCAGCCGACCGCGTCCAGGACCAGGTGCGTGGAGCCGGTGTTGGTGTAGAGGGTGATCGTGCCGTCCGGGCCCACCGGGACGATGGCCTGGTTCGACTTGTCCTTGCCCGGTTCGGGGTTGAGGTTCGAGGTGGCGGGCCGGTTCGCCGGGTCCGGGTAGGCGATCACGTGGGCGTCGGCGGTGGAACCGGTACTGGTCAGGTTGAGTGCGACCGCGGTGGCGTCGGCGGGGACACCGCCCACCCCCGCGACCTTGACGGTCCGGCTCGTGCCCCCGGCGAGCGCGCCGCCCGCGGTACGGGTGTCGGCGAGGCGGGTCGGGGCGAGCGGGCTGAAGCGCTGCCCGGCGTTCGGCTGGTAGTAGCCGACGAAGTCGACGACGAGCGAGGCCCGGCCGGAGTTCAGCTGGGCCGAGACCCGGCCGTCGGCTCCGACGGGGACGGTGACCGTGTTGGAGGACGTACCGCCCGCGCGGACGTTGACGTTCGAGGTCGCCGGGCGGGGCTGGCCGGAGGGCCACACGCTGAGGTGGGTGTCCTCCGTGGCGCCCGTGACGGTGACGTTGAGGACGGCCGCGGCCATGCCGCCGGAGAGGACGTGGTCCGGCACGGACAGGCCGACCGGCAGGATCACGCCGGTGGGCGTCCCGCCCGCGACGGGGCTGTTGGTGGTGCGGGTGTCGAGCAGGCGGAACGGGGCGGTGGCGACGTAGCCGGAGGGCGCGTAGTCGGCCTTCACCGTCTTGGCCGCCGTGGACGTGGCGCCATGGGAGTCGCGGACGGTGACCGCCACTCGGTGGTCGCCGGGCCGGCTGTAGGTGTGCTGGACCGGCTCCAGGCTGTTGCCCTGGATGGTGGTGCCGTCACCGAAGTCCAGGTCAACCCGGTCCACGGGCCACGGGGCAGCGGTGGCCGCGGGGTCGATACGCACGGTCAGCGGACGGGTGGATCCCATGGGGTTGTCCGAGGTCGGCAGCACCGGCTCGGCGGTGAACGCGGCGGTCAGCGGGCCGGCCGCGGTCACCTTGGTCGACTTCTGCGTGAAGGCCTTCGCCCCCACGCCGTTGACCGCCGTGACCTTGACCGTGCACTCGCACGGCGCGCTGTAGACGTGCGTGGCGACGGCGTGGGCGGCGTTGCCCTGGCGGGTGACGACCGGCGCCGTCCCGTCGCCGAAGTCCACGTGGTACTCCATGGCGGTGGGCCACAGGCTGTTCGACACGGCCTGCACCTCCACCGCAGTGCCGGCCGGCGCCCAGGTCCGGTCGATCACCATCCAGGCCTCGCTCAGGCCGTCCTGGGTCTCGTAGGCGCCGCGGTCCAGGTACCCCCCGTCCTTGCCGGTGTTGGGCACGCGCGGGTCGTCGGCGGTCGGGTTCCAATTGAGGTCCGTGGGCAGTACGCCCGGTGCCGTCGGGTCGGCGGAGTCGATGGCCCGTGAGCCGTCCATCTGGCCGGCCTCGTCGCGGGACGCGGTCAGGATGTCGTGCGCACCCTGGCCGCTGGCGGCCTGGAACGCCGCGGGGCTCTGGTACCCGGTGCCGGCCCAGCTGTAGACCGTACGCCCGTCGGCGGCAACGATCAGGTTGTAGTCGGCGCGGGTGCCCTCGGACGCGCTCTGCGACACCGACATGCCCTGAGCAGGTTCGGCCGACTCGCACCGCGTGGAGGTCGCCCCGGTGTAGAGCACGTTGTTGAACAGCGCGGAGCCGGTCGAGCCGCCGCTGACCGAGAGGGTCGCCGGGCAGTAACCGTAGAACGTGTTGTTGGTGACGACCGTGCCGGGCGCGTCGACCACCGTGACCGCCGACCGGAGTGCGCCGGTGATCTGGTTGCGGCTGAGCACGGTGCCCCGCGAGCCGCCCTCGATCCGGACTCCCGTCAGCCGGCTCCGGCTGACGCGCACGTCCGTGCTTCCCCCGCCGACCACGAGGGCGTCGAGCGTGCCCCGTGAGACGACCGTCCGGTCCAGCTCCACATCGGTCGATCGGCTGATCTGGACGCCGCCGCGGACGGTCAGGCCGCGTACCACCACGTGGCCGGCGCCGGCGACGGCCAGGCCCTTGGACAGCTCCGCCGAGGGGGCGCCCTCTGTCGGATCGGCGGCGAAGGTGATCGGCCTGCCCGGCTCCCCGGAGCGGTCGACGGTCACGGCCTCGTCATAGGTCCTGCCCGTCTTGACGAGCACCGTCTGGCCCGGCCGAACGACCTTGGCCGCGGCCGAGACGGTGCAGAACGGGACGGGCTGCGTGCCGGATCCGGTGTCGGAGCAGTTCGAGCCGTCACGGTTGCTGACGTACAGGGTGGACGGCGTATCGGCGGCCGCAGCGCCGGGAACACCGAGGAGGGCGACGAGACCTGCGGTGAGCAGGACCACCGCACGAGTGGGACGCAAAGGGATGGCTTCCTTCGTCATACAGGAAAGGGCTGCGTGAAATGAGGGGCGTTGCACAGCTGCATGACGGCGAAGCGGCCGATTCCCCCCAGGCCGTCGGGCGCACGAGCATCCACGAGGACGAAGCCATGATCCCTGGTCGGCCGACGGATGTCACTCCGGACAAAACACCTTCCCGTCAACACCGCCCCTCGCGTCTCACCTAGCCCGTCCGCGTCGCACTCCGCCCCCGTCCGGGCCGGATCGGCGGGGCCCGAGGGGAGGGTGGGGCCGGTGGTGTGCGGTCCTACATCCGGTAGTCCGCAGCGACTTGATGGAGCCTCGGCGGATGTCGGGCAGGGGCTTGGTCTGGGCCGTGCGACTACGTACGAGTAGTTGACCGACACCCTGCATGGGCGCGGCGAGAGTGGGAAGGGCTCCCCGCGTACACGCACGGCGCACCCCGCACTCCACCTCTCCCGCCACCCGAGTGAACGCGGACAGGAGCGGCCATGCCCGCAGCCCAGCCGTCTTCCGAGCGGCTAGAAACAGAGCGAACAGAGCGTGCACTACCAGCCGGTTCCGCGGCTGGCCTGTTGTCACCGAGCCCTGCGAAACGCCCCCAGGTGATCCCATCATGATCGGTCGCATTCCCGTACTGGACGTCCGCCCTGCCGTCGAATGCGGGGCCAGACCCGCCAAGGCGGTCGTGGACGAGGTCTTCGAGATCTCCGCCACCGTGTTCCGCGAGGGCCACGACGCCGTCGCCGCCCATGTCGTGCTGCGCGACCCCAGCGGGCGGATGCGGCCCCCCGTGCCGATGCGCGAGCTCGCGCCCGGCACCGATCGCTGGGGGGCCCGGGTCTCGGCCGACGCGGAGGGGCGGTGGACGTACACGGTCGAGGCGTGGAGCGACCCGGTCGCCACCTGGCGGGCGCATGCCGCGATCAAGATCCCGGCCGGGATCGACCCGGGGCTCACCCTCCTCGAAGGGGCGGAGGTCCTGGAGCGGGCCGGGTCCCGGATCCCCAAGCGCGACGGGCGCGAGCACGTCCTGGCCGCCGCCGCCACGATGCGCGACGAGGACCTGGAGGTGGACGTACGCTACGCCGCCGCCCTCGCGCCGGAGGTGGAGGCAGCACTGTCGAGGCGCCCGTACCGGGAGCTCGTCACGGCCGCCAAGGCCCTGCCGCTGATCGTGGAGCGCAAGCGCGCCCTCTTCGGCTCCTGGTACGAGATGTTCCCCCGCTCCGAGGGGGCCGTCGTCGAGCCGGGCCGGGCACCGGTCAGCGGGACGTTCGCGACCGCCGCCGAGCGGCTGCCGGCCATTGCCGAGATGGGCTTCGACGTGGTGTACCTGCCGCCGATCCACCCGATCGGGAGCACTTACCGCAAGGGCCCCAACAACACGCTTTCCGCAGGGAGTTGGGATCCGGGTGTGCCGTGGGCCATCGGCTCCACCGAGGGCGGCCACGACGCCGTCCACCCCGAACTCGGCACCATCGAGGACTTCGACGCCTTCGTCGCCCGCGCCCGCGAGCTCCACCTGGAGATCGCGCTCGACTTCGCCCTGCAGTGCTCGCCCGACCACCCGTGGGTGGAGAAGCACCCCGAGTGGTTCCGCCACCGCGCCGACGGGACGATCGCGTACGCGGAGAACCCGCCGAAGAAGTACCAGGACATCTACCCGATCCACTTCGACACCGACATGGCCGGCCTCGTCACGGAGACGGTTCGCATCCTGCGCCACTGGATGGAGCACGGTGTCCGGATCTTCCGGGTCGACAATCCGCACACCAAGCCTGTCGTCTTCTGGCAGAAAGTGATCGCGGACATCAACAAGACCGACCCCGACGTGATCTTCCTGGCGGAGGCCTTCACCCGCCCCGCGATGATGCGCGCGCTCGCCGCCACCGGCTTCCAGCAGTCGTACACGTACTTCACCTGGCGCAACACCAAGGCGGAGCTCACCGAGTACCTGACCGAGCTGTCCGACACCCGGTCGGCCTCCGTCATGCGGCCGAATTTCTTCGTCAACACGCCCGACATCCTCCACGCCTACCTGCAGCACGGCGGTCGTCCCGCCTTCGAGGTGCGGGCGGTCCTGGCCGCCACCCTCTCCCCGACCTGGGGGATCTACGCGGGCTACGAGCTCTGCGAGAACACCCCGGTCCGCGAGGGCAGCGAGGAGTACCTGAACTCCGAGAAGTACGAGTTCCGGCCACGTGACTGGGCGGCCGCCGAGCGCGAGGGCCGCACCATCGCCCCGCTGATCACCACGCTGAACCGGCTGCGCCGGCGCCACCCGGCGCTCCAGCAGCTGCGCGACCTCCACTTCCACACGACCGACAACGACCAGGTGATCGCCTATTCGAAGCATGCCGGAGCCGATTCCGTACTGGTGGTCGTCAACCTCGATCCGCACCACACCCAGGAGGCGACGGTCTCGTTGGACATGCCGGTACTCGGCCTCGACTGGCACGGGTCCCTCGCGGTGCGCGACGAGCTCACCGGCGAGACCTATCACTGGGGCAGGGCGAACTACGTGCGCCTAGAGCCGGGCCGTACGCCCGCGCACGTGCTGGCCGCTCTGCGACCGTCCCCGCCCACCGGAGGGTCACCCACCACATGATGATCAACGACCCCGTCCCCGACACTTTCGAGGACACCCCCGCCAAGGACCGCGATCCCGACTGGTTCAAGCGGGCTGTCTTCTATGAGGTCCTCGTCCGTTCCTTCCACGACAGCAACGGCGACGGCGTCGGGGACCTCAAGGGGCTCACCGCCAAACTGGACTACCTCCAGTGGCTGGGCATCGACTGCCTCTGGCTGCCGCCGTTCTTCGCCTCACCCTTGCGCGACGGGGGGTACGACGTCTCGGACTACACCTCGGTCCTCCCCGAGTTCGGCGACCTCGCCGACTTCGTCGAGTTCGTGGACGCCGCGCACCAGCGCGGTATGCGCGTGATCATCGACTTCGTCATGAACCACACCAGCGACCAGCACGAGTGGTTCCAGCAGTCGCGCACGGACCCGGACGGACCGTACGGCGACTACTACATGTGGGCCGACAACGACAAGCAGTACCAGGACGCCCGCATCATCTTCATCGACACCGAGACCTCCAACTGGACGTACGACCCGGTACGCAAGCAGTACTACTGGCACCGCTTCTTTTCGCACCAGCCGGACCTCAACTTCGAGAACCCGGCCGTGCAGGAGGAGATCATCTCGGCGCTGCGCTTCTGGCTCGACCTCGGCATCGACGGGTTCCGGCTCGACGCCGTCCCCTACCTCTACGCCGAGGAGGGCACCAACTGCGAGAACCTGCCCCGCACCCACGCCCTCCTCAAGCGGGTCCGGGCCGAGATCGACGCGCACTACCCCGACACCGTGCTGCTCGCCGAGGCCAACCAGTGGCCCGAGGACGTCGTGGACTACTTCGGCGACTTCACCAAGGGCGGGGACGAGTGCCACATGGCCTTCCACTTCCCCGTCATGCCGCGCATCTTCATGGCGGTGCGAAGAGAGTCCCGCTACCCGGTCTCCGAGATCCTCGCCAAGACGCCGGCGATCCCGGCCAACTGCCAGTGGGGCATCTTCCTGCGCAACCACGACGAGCTGACCCTGGAGATGGTCACCGACGAGGAGCGCGACTACATGTACGCCGAGTACGCCAAGGACCCGCGGATGCGGGCCAACATCGGCATCCGGCGCCGGCTCGCCCCGCTCCTCGACAACGACCGCAACCAGATGGAGCTGTTCACCGCCCTGCTGCTGTCGCTGCCCGGTTCCCCGGTGTTGTACTACGGCGACGAGATCGGCATGGGCGACAACATCTGGCTGGGCGACCGCGACGGCGTCCGCACCCCGATGCAGTGGACCCCGGACCGCAATGCCGGTTTCTCCTCCTGCGATCCGGGCAGGTTGAACCTGCCGGTCATCATGGACCCCGTCTACGGGTACCAGGTCACCAATGTCGAGGCGGCCATGGCATCGCCCTCGTCACTGCTGCACTGGACCCGCCGGCTGATCGAGATCCGCAAGGCGAATCCGGCGTTCGGGCTCGGCTCGTACACCGAACTGCCGTCGTCCAACCCGGCGGTGCTCGCGTTCCTCCGGGAGTACGGCGACGACCTGGTGCTGTGCGTGCACAACTTCTCGCGGTTCGCGCAGCCCACCGAGCTGGATCTGCGGTCGTTCAACGGGCGGGTGCCGGTGGAGCTGACCGGTGATGTGCGCTTCCCGCCGATCGGCGAGTGGCCGTACCTGCTCACCCTGGCGGGCCACGGCTTCCTCTGGTTCCGGCTGCGCCACGAGCAGAAGCCGGAGCTCAAGACCGGCGCTTGAGCCAAGGGGGCGGGCACACGAACGGGTCAGTCGCCCGCCCCTGTACGGATCATCCTGACCCGACACCCACTCACCACCGGACAGCAATGCTCGCCATCCGGGACACTCTGCGCATTCGTGACGGCCCGGGGAAAGGACGCGACGCCATGTCGGAGGCTGCATCCGCCCGGAGCCGCCAGGGCAGTCTGGCCGCTGTCCCGCTCGGACCGCTCGAACCCATGCTGCGGGCCTGGCTGCCCAGGCAGCGCTGGTACGCCGGAAAGGGGCGCGCCATCACCCGGCTGCGGCTCGTCTCGGCCGTCGAGCTGCTGCCGCCCGGGAGTACCCCCGGGCTCGTGCACCTGCTCGTCGGGGTGGACTGCGCCGACGGGAGCGCGGACTGCTACCAGCTGCTGCTGGGGGTGCGGCCCGCGCCGCTGCCGCCCGCGCTCGCACCCACGCTGATCGGGCACGCCGAGCAGGGCCCGTACGCCGGCCAGGCCGTGTACGAGGGGCTCGGCGATCCGCGGCTCGCGGCGCTGCTGCTGGAACGGTTGCGCACCCCCGGCGCGCACGGCCCGCTCCGCTTCGACCGGGACCCGGCCGCGCTGATCCCCGCCGAATCCGTGCCCCGGCCGCTGTCCGGCGAGCAGACCAACTCCTCGCTGATCTACGGCGATTCACACATCCTGAAGGTGTTCCGCCGCGTGGGGCCCGGGGTCAACCCGGACCTGGAGCTGCCCAGAGCGCTGGCCGCGGCCGGCTGCTCCCGCGTGCCGGCGCCGGTCGCCTGGTACGAGGCCGAGCTGCCCGGCTCGGAGCCGCTGACCCTGGGCGTGCTCCAGCCGTACCTGCGCGGCTCCGACGACGGCTGGCAGCTCGCCCTGCGCCGGCTCGGAGCCGGGGCCGACTTCACCGCCGAGGCGCACGCCCTGGGCCGGGCCACCGCCGAGGTGCACAGCGCCCTCGCCGCCGCCCTGCCCACCGTGGCGCTGGGCCCCGAGCAGACGGCCCGGCTCGCCGCGGGCATGACGGCGCGCCTGGCGGCCACCGCCCGCGAGGTGCCCGCGCTGCGGCCGTACGAGGCGGGGCTGCGCGGCGCCTTCGACGCGCTGGCCGCCTCCCGCGGGTCCGGCGTCCCGGCCCAGCGGATCCACGGGGACCTGCACCTGGGTCAGACGCTGCGCACCGCCGACGGCAGCTGGGCGCTGATCGACTTCGAGGGTGAGCCGGCCCGGCCGCTGGCCGACCGGCGCCGCCCCGAGCCTGCCGTGCGCGACATCGCCGGGATACTGCGCTCCTTCGACTACGCGGCCCGCTCCCACCGGCCGTTCGCACCCGCCTGGGCGGACGCCTGCCGGGCCGCCTTCTGCGAGGGCTACGCCCGGACCACCGGCCGGGACCCGCGCGAGGACCCGGTCCTGCTGCGCGCGTACGAGACCGACAAGGCGGTGTACGAGGCGCGCTACGAGTCCCGGCACCGTCCCGACTGGCTGCACGTCCCCATGGCGGCCATCCGCCGCCTGTCCGAACGGGAGCGGCCTGCCCACCGGCCGGGCCGCCGTGCGGCGGCGCCTCCTGCGCCGCCCGCATCGACCACCCCCCATCCGAAGCCCCCGAGGAGGCCGCTCGCGTGAGCGCCGCACGACAGCCGTCACCGTCCGTCCGCGACGAAGCCGCTCCCGCCCCGGAGCCGCCCCGGCCGAAGGCCTCGGGGGCGCGTGCGCCCCGGGCGCGCCGGGACGCCTCCCCGGCGCGCGGGGTCCGGCCCGCGCCCGTGCTCGACGCCGGGGAACGGGCCCGGCTGCTGGAGGGCCGCCACCACGATCCCCACGCGGTGCTGGGCGCGCACCCCCTGCGCGGCGGGGTCGTCTTCCGCATGCTGCGCCCGTACGCGAAGACGGTGACCGTCGTCGCCAAGGGGCTGCGGGCCGAGCTCCACGACGAGGGCGACGGGCTCTTCTCGGGGCTGCTGCCGCTGACCGGGGTGCCGGACTACCGGCTGCTGGTGGCCTACGACGGCGCCGAGACCGAGGTGCAGGACCCGTACCGGTTCCTGCCCGCGGTGGGCGAGCTGGACCTGCACCTGATCGGCGAGGGCCGGCACGAGGAGCTGTGGACGGCGCTCGGCGCCCGGCCGATGGAGCACCAGGGCGTCTTCGGCACCCGGTTCACGGTGTGGGCCCCGAACGCCCAGGGCGTGCGGGTCACCGGGGACTTCTCGTACTGGGACCCGACCGCCCACCCGATGCGCTCGCTGGGCTCCTCCGGGGTGTGGGAGCTGTTCCTGCCGGGGGTGGGCGAAGGCGCCCTCTACAAGTACGACATCACGCGCCCCGACGGCAGCCACACCCTGCGCGCCGACCCGATGGCCCGGCAGGCGGAGGTTCCGCCGGCGACCGCGTCCGTGGTGACCGACTCCCGGTACGCCTGGCAGGACGCGGAGTGGATGGCGCAGCGCGGGGCCCGCCCCGTGCACCAGGCGCCGTTCTCGGTGTACGAGCTGCACCTGGCGTCCTGGCGGCCGGGGCTCTCCTACCGGCAGCTGGCCGAGGAGCTCCCGGCGTACGTCAAGGAGCTCGGCTTCACGCACGTGGAGTTCATGCCGGTCGCCGAGCACCCCTTCGGCGGTTCCTGGGGCTATCAGGTGACCGGCTTCTACGCGCCGACCTCCAGGCTGGGCAGCCCGGACGACTTCCGCTTCCTCGTGGACAGCCTGCACCGGGCCGGCATCGGAGTGATCGTCGACTGGGTGCCCGCGCACTTCCCCCGGGACGATTGGGCGCTCGCCGAGTTCGACGGGCGGCCCCTCTACGAGCACCACGACCCGCGGCGGGCCGCGCACCCGGACTGGGGGACGCTGGAGTTCGACTACGGCCGCAAGGAGGTCCGCAACTTCCTCGTCGCCAATGCCGTCTACTGGTGCCAGGAGTTCCACGTGGACGGGCTGCGGGTGGACGCGGTGGCCTCCATGCTCTACCTGGACTACTCGCGGGGCGAGGGCGAGTGGCTGCCGAACGTGTACGGCGGCCGGGAGAACCTGGACGCGGTCGCGCTGCTGCAGGAGATGAACGCGACGGTGTACCGGCGCTGCCCGGGCGTGGTGACGATCGCCGAGGA
Organism: Streptomyces sp. NPDC044571; assembly: GCF_040647115.1. Lineage (NCBI taxonomy): Bacteria > Bacillati > Actinomycetota > Actinomycetes > Kitasatosporales > Streptomycetaceae > Streptomyces > Streptomyces sp. NPDC044571. Next base: position 88,027 of record NZ_JBEZBN010000013.1, on the reverse strand, counting down.
GTCCACGGCCTGGGACGGGGTCACGCGGCCCACGGACGGCGGCGGCCTCGGCTTCGGCCTGAAGTGGAACATGGGCTGGATGCACGACACGCTGCGCTACCTCTCGAAGGAGCCGGTGCACCGCAAGTACCACCACAACGACCTGACCTTCGGGATGGTCTACGCGTACAGCGAGAACTTCGTGCTGCCGATCTCCCACGACGAGGTGGTGCACGGCAAGGGCTCGCTGGTGTCGAAGATCCCCGGGGACTGGTGGCAGCAGCGGGCCTCGCACCGGGCGTACCTGGGCTTCATGTGGGCCCACCCGGGCAAGCAACTGCTGTTCATGGGGCAGGAGTTCGCGCAGGGCTCGGAGTGGTCGGAGGCGCACGGGCCCGACTGGTGGCTGCTGGACCCCGCGTATTCGGCGGCGGGCGACCACCGCGGAGTACGCGATCTGGTGCGCGACCTGAACCACACGTACACGGCCACGCCCGCGCTGTGGGAGCGGGACACCGTGCCGGAGGGGTTCGCGTGGGTGGAGGCGGACGCCGCCGAGGACAACGTGCTCGCCTTCCTGCGCTACGGGCAGGACGGCTCGCCGCTGCTGTGCGTGTCGAACTTCTCGCCGGTGGTGCGGCACGGCTACCGGATCGGGGTGCCCGAGGCGGTGCCGTGGTGGCGGGAGGTCCTCAACACGGACCTGGAGGAGTACGGCGGCAGCGGCGTGCGCCATCCGCAGGCGCTGCGGCCCGAGCCCGTGCCGGCGCAGGGCCGCCCGGTGAGCCTGCGTCTGACGCTCCCGCCGCTGGCGACCGTCTGGCTCAGGCCGTGACGCCGGTGAACTCCTCCAGTTCCTGAAGCAGCTTGCGCTTGGCCCGGGCCCCGACCATCTGCTGCACGGGCTCGCCGTCCCGGAAGACGAGCATGGTCGGCATGGACAGCACCCCGTACCGCGTGACGGTGGCGGGGTTGCTGTCCGCGTCGATCTGTACGACCTTGAGCCGGTCCGCATGCTCGGCCGCGACGGCGGACAGCACGGGCGCGAGCTGGCGGCAGGGGCCGCACCAGTCCGCGGTGAACTCCACGAGGACGGGCCGGGCGCGCTCGCCGAGCACCTCCGCCTCGAAGTCCTGATCGGTCACTTCGGCCACACCTGCGGCGTGAATCATCGTGTGCTCCCTCTCCCCTTCATGTCATCCGGTCATTTCGCACCGCGGGGCCACCGCTTCGCCGACGGCCCCGGCGGCCTCCTCCGCGTCGGCGAGCTGCCGCGCGACCTGGTCCCGTACGTCGGCCAGCCGGCCGATGAGCCCGTCGAGCTCGGCGAGCTTGCGCCGGTAGACGGCCAGGGAGGCCGGGCAGGAGTCGCCGGCGGGATGGCCCGCGCGCAGGCAGTCGACGAACGGCCGGGTCTCCTCCAGGTCGAAGCCGAAGTCCTGGAGCGTCCGGATCTGGCGCAGCAGCCGCAGGTCGTCCTCGTCGTAGGTGCGGTAGCCGTTGCCGGCCCGCCGCGCGGGCAGCAGTCCGCGGGATTCGTAGTACCGCAGGGTCCGCGTGCTGGTCCCGGCCCGCTGCGCCAGTTCGCCGATTCGCATGCCCCGACCGTAATCCTTGACGCCGACGTCAAGGCAAGGGAGTCAAGGCAAGGGAGTGGGGAGGGGAGGAGCGGAGGGGGCGAAAAGGGGGTTGAAAGGGGCGGCCGGGTGGGGCCCTCGCCACCCCCGTATGCGAGGGCCCCCGACAGGGATCACGTACGGCCGGGACGTGCGGTTCAGGAGCGGGGGCGGTTCCGTGAAGATCGTGCGCAGGGGTATCGCAACGGATGGCCGGAACCGTACGCTTGGAATTGGATCTAGGAACAATCCGATTACCGGACAGTCGCCGGGAAACCCACCCAAAGCGCCGAACTCCATAGGACTTTCGTACGAGTTCTGGCCTTGTTTGAACGGTCTGTAGTCGTCACCCCTCGGCCACTCCTACGGTGTGCCTGTGCACTCCAGCCCTCCCTTCAACGCCCCCGCCGCGCGGCGTCTGCGCGCCGCCCTGGGCATGGCCCCCGGCCATGTCGCCTACGGCCTGCGCGCCCAGTACGGACTGATCGTCGAGCCCGAGACCGTCATGGCCTGGGAACGGGGCGAGATCTCGCCGAACTCCGCGGAGCTGACGGCACTCGCCGGCGTCCTCTGGTGCGCCCCCGGGGAACTGCTTGCCGAACCGGTCACCCTGCGGGAACACCGGATCGCCCGGGGCCTGGCCCCCGACGAGCTGGCCCGGCGGATCGGCCTGGAGACGAACGCGTACCAGAAGATGGAGGACACCGGGCGCTGGAAGGGCAACGAGCGGCAGTCCGTGGCCCTGGCGCAGACGCTGGGCCTGACGCTCTCCCAGTTCGTGGCGGCGACCGGCAAGCAGGAGGAGCTCGCCGAGATCCTGCGCAGCGCGGTCACCACCCGCTGGCAGGCGTACCTGAAACCGCTGGCCAAGCTGCTCCCTGTGCCCAAGGCCCACCTGGAGCCGGTGCTGGAGCGGATGCACGGGGACTACCAGGCCAAGATGGTCTCCACCCTGAGCTGGAACAGCACCTCGTTCGAGGCCGGGACGGGCGATGCGGGCCGAGAGTACCTCGCCGACATCGTCGCCCACTTCTGGTCCCTGGCCTCCGGCGCCGGCTAGGGGGCGTCAGAAGACCGACTCGGCCTCGTACATGCGGTGGTCCGGGACCCTCTTGAGCTCGGTGACCGCCGAGGCCAGCGGGGCCATCACGATGTCGGTGCCGCGCAGCGCCGTCATGTTGCCGAAGTCGCCGCGGTGGACGGCCTCGACGGCGTGCCAGCCGAAGCGGGTGGCGAGGACGCGGTCGTACGCGGTGGGGGTGCCGCCGCGCTGGACGTGGCCCAGGATGACCGGCCGGGCCTCCTTGCCCAGGCGGTGCTCCAGTTCGACGGCGAGGCGGTTGCCGATGCCCGCGAAGCGCTCGTGGCCGTACTGGTCGATCGCACCCTTCTCGTACGGCATCGAGCCCTCGGCCGGGTGGGCGCCTTCGGCGACGCAGATGACGGCGAACTTCTTGCCGCGGGAGAAGCGTTCCTCCACCATCTTCACCAGGGCGTCCACCTCGAAGGGGCGCTCGGGCAGGCAGATCCCGTGGGCGCCGCCAGCCATGCCCGATTCCAGGGCGATCCAGCCGGCATGCCGGCCCATGACCTCCACGACCATCACGCGCTGGTGCGATTCGGCGGTGGTCTTGAGGCGGTCGATCGCCTCCGTGGCGACCATGACGGCGGTGTCGAAACCGAAGGTGCGGTCGGTGGAGGAGATGTCGTTGTCGATGGTCTTCGGCACGCCGACGACCGGCATCCCGGCGTCCGACAGCATCCGGGCGGCCGTCAGGGTGCCCTCGCCGCCGATCGGGATCAGCGCGTCGAGGCCGTACCGCTGCGACAGCTCCTGCGCGTGCTCGGCGGCCTCGCTCAGCCGGGCGCGCTCCATCCGGGCTGAACCGAGAATCGTACCGCCGCGGGCCAGAATGCCACTGACCGCGTTGATGTCGAGGGGGCGGTAATGCCCGTCCAAGAGGCCCTTGAAGCCGTCTTCGAAGCCGATGACCTCATCCCCGTGCCCGACCAGGGCACGGTGTACGACCGACCGGATGACAGCGTTCAGTCCCGGGCAGTCTCCGCCTGCGGTGAGAACTCCGATGCGCATCGTGCTGTGTCTCCTGCTCCTGGTCGTACCGGACCGTCCGCGTGCGGGCGGACAGCCGTACACATGAAGGGCGTATGGGTGAAGCGTGTCCGATTGTTCCACGCGGCCCGGCTGCGGCGCGTGCTGTGCCGCTCGGACGGCGGGGCCTCCCGGCCGTCCGGGGCCGACTTTTCCCGGCGGGCGCCCTATCCCTCCAGCGAGGTATTGTCAAGAGGTCAAGCCCACCCACACGGGAAAATCTACTCGCATCTCGTAGATCTCGTGGATCCGCCCGCGGCGCCCAGAGCTGCGCCCAGGCGCAACATGGACGGAGAGCCCGCGTGACGCGCAGCGTGTACGTGACCGGTATCGAGCGGGGGGACGGCCGTCAGGTCGTCGAGCTGGGGATCATGGAGCTGCTGACCCGCCAGACGGGCCGGGTCGGGGTCTACCGGCCGCTCCTGCACGACGCGCCGGACCGGCTCTTCGACCTGCTCAAGGCGCGCTACCGGATCGACCAGGACGCCTCGACCGCGTACGGCATGGAGTACGGCGAGGCCTCCGCCGTCCTGGCCGAGAAGGGCACCGACGAGCTCGTCTCGCGGCTGGTCGACCGCTACCACCGGGTGGCCCGCGACTACGAGGTCATGCTCGTCCTCGGCACCGACTACGCCGAGACGAACCTCCCCGACGAGCTGGCGCTGAACGCCCGCCTCGCCAACGAGCTGGGCGCGGTCGTCGTACCCGTCGTCGGCGGGACGAAGCGCCCCGCCGAGGCGGTGCGCTCCGAGGCCCGCAACGCCTACCGGGCGTACGAGAGCCTGGGCTGCCACGTCGTCGCGATGGTAGTCAACCGGGTGGCCGCCGAGGACCGCGCGGGCATAGCCGAGCGGCTGGCCGCCCGCCTCCCGGTCCCCTGCTACGTGCTGCCGGACGACAAGTCGCTTTCCGCCCCGACCGTCGCCCAGATCACCCGCGCCCTCGGCGGCGAGGTGCTGCTCGGCGACGAGGCGGGCCTCGCCCGCGACGCCCTGGACTTCGTCTTCGGCGGCGCCATGCTGCCGAACTTCCTGAACGCCCTGACCCCCGGCTGCCTGGTCGTCACCCCCGGGGACCGCGCCGACCTGGTCGTCGGGGCCCTGGCCGCGCACGCCTCCGGCACCCCGCCGATCGCCGGGGTGCTGCTGACCCTGAACGAGCGCCCGGCGCCGCACGTCCTGACGATGGCCTCGAAGCTGGCGCCCGGCACCCCGGTGGTCTCGGTGGCCGGCAACAGCTTCCCGACGGCCGCCGAGCTCTTCGCGCTGCAGAGCCGGCTGAACTCCGCGACCCCGCGCAAGCTGGAGACGGCGCTCGGCCTGTTCGAGCGGCACGTGGACACCGCCGAGCTGCGGGACCTGCTCTCGGTGGCCCGCTCGGAGCGGGTGACCCCGATGATGTTCGAGCACGAGCTGCTGGAGCGGGCCCGCGCCGAGCGCCGCCGGGTGGTCCTGCCCGAGGGCGCCGAGGAGCGGGTGCTGCGGGCCGCGGACGTGGTGCTGCGCCGGGGGGTGTGCGACCTGACGCTGCTGGGCGAGGAGCAGGCGATCCTGAAGAAGGCCGCCGACCTGGGCGTCGACATCTCGGGCGCGCAGCTGATCGATCCGGCGACCTCCCCTCTGCGGGAACGTTTCGCCGAGTTCTACGCCCAGGCGCGCGCCCACAGGGGCATGACGGTTGAGCTGGCCAACGACGTGGTCACCGACGCGAACTACTTCGGCACGCTGATGGTCCAGGAGGGCCTGGCCGACGGCATGGTCTCCGGCTCGGTGCACTCCACCGCCGCGACCATCCGCCCGGCCTTCGAAATCATCAAGACGAAGCCGGAGGCCTCCATCGTCTCGTCCGTCTTCTTCATGTGCCTGGCCGACCGGGTCCTCGTCTACGGGGACTGCGCGGTCAACCCGGACCCCGACGCCGAGCAGCTCGCCGACATCGCCGTGCAGTCCGCGGCCACGGCGGCCGCCTTCGGCGTCGAGCCGCGGATCGCGATGCTCTCGTACTCGACCGGCACCTCGGGCAGCGGCGCGGACGTGGACAAGGTCCGCAAGGCCACCGAGATCGTCCGCGCCCGGCACCCGGAGCTGCCGATCGAGGGTCCCATCCAGTACGACGCCGCCGTCGAGCCCTCGGTCGCCGCGACGAAGCTGCCGGGCTCCGACGTGGCCGGCCGGGCGAGCGTGCTGATCTTCCCCGACCTCAACACCGGCAACAACACGTACAAGGCCGTGCAGCGCTCGGCGGGCGCCGTCGCGGTCGGCCCGGTGCTCCAGGGTCTGCGCAAGCCCGTCAACGACCTCTCGCGCGGCGCGCTGGTACAGGACATCGTCACCACCGTGGCGATCACCGCGATCCAGGCGCAGGGCGCGCCGGCCCCCACCGCCTGACCCCCGCCCCCACCCGACCCCTCCACCGACCGCCAAAGGAATGAACCCCCTCGTGACCGCATCGCGCGTACTCGTCCTCAACTCCGGCTCCTCGTCGGTGAAGTACCAGCTGCTCGACATGGCGGACTCCTCCCGCCTCGCCGTCGGCCTCGTGGAGCGCATCGGCGAGCAGACGTCGCGGCTGGTGCACGAACCGCTGGCCGGGCCCGGCGCCGCGGGCGGCACGCGGGAGCAGACCGGGCCGATCGCCGACCACGAGGCGGCGCTGAAGGCCGTCGCGGCGGAGCTCGCCGCCGACGGGATGGGCCTGGACTCCCCCGAACTGGCGGCCGTGGGCCACCGGGTGGTGCACGGGGGGACCCGCTTCACCCGGCCCACGGTGGTCGACGAGGAGGTGCTGGCGGAGATCCGGAACCTGATCCCGCTCGCCCCGCTGCACAATCCGGCGAACGTCACCGGCATCGAGGTGGCGCGCTCGCTGCGCGCGGACCTCCCGCAGGTGGCCGTCTTCGACACCGCCTTCCACGCGACGGTGCCGGAGTACGCGGCGCGGTACGCGATCGACGCGGCGACCGCGCAGAAGTACGCCGTCCGGCGGTACGGCTTCCACGGCACCTCCCACGCCTACGTCTCCCGGGCCGCGGCCGCCCTGCTCGACAAGCCCGCGGCGGACGTGAACGTGATCGTGCTGCACCTGGGCAACGGGGCCTCCGCCTCCGCCGTGCGGGGCGGGGTGTGCGTGGAGACCTCCATGGGCCTGACCCCGCTGGAGGGCCTGGTCATGGGGACCCGCTCCGGCGACGTGGATCCGGCGGTCGTCTTCCACCTGGCGCGGGTGGGCGGCCTCTCGGTGGATGAGATCGATTCGCTCCTGAACAAGAAGAGCGGTCTGCTGGGCCTGTGCGGCGACAACGACATGCGCGAGGTGTTGCGGCGTGCGGGCGAGGGCGACGAGTCGGCGCGGCTCGCCTTCGACGCGTACATCCACCGCCTCAAGAAGTACATCGGCGCCTACTCGGCGGTGCTCGGGCGGGTGGACGCCGTGGTGTTCACGGCCGGGGTCGGCGAGAACGCCCACCAGGTCCGGGAAGGTGCCGTCGCGGGGCTCGCGGAGCTGGGCCTGACGCTGGACGCCCAGGCCAATGCCGTGCGCTCGGCCGAGCCGCGGCTGATCTCCGCCGCGGGCTCCCGGGTGGCCGTGGCCGTGGTCCCGACGGATGAGGAACTGGAGATCGCCACCCAGACGTACGCGTTGGTTACCCGGTAGTCACTTGGAGTTTCCACCAGACGGAATATTCCGCTACGAAACAAACGGATAGGATCCGCTTCATGCGCCGTTCCAAAATCGTCTGCACGCTGGGCCCCGCCGTCGACTCGTATGAGCAGCTGAAAGCACTCATCGAGGCAGGCATGAACGTGGCCCGATTCAACTTCAGCCACGGATCCCAGGCAGAACACCAGGAGCGGTACGACCGCGTCCGGCAGGTCTCCGCGGACACCGGGCGTGCCGTCGGTGTCCTCGCCGACCTCCAGGGTCCCAAGATCCGTCTGGAGACCTTCGCCGAAGGCCCCGTCGAGCTGGTGCGCGGTGACGAGTTCACCATCACCACCGAGGACGTCCCGGGCGACAAGTCCGTCTGCGGCACCACCTACAAGGGCCTGCCGGGCGATGTCGCCAAGGGCGACCAGATCCTGATCAACGACGGCAACGTCGAGCTGCGGGTGACCGAGGTCGACGGCCCGCGGGTCAAGACCATCGTCATCGAGGGCGGTGTCATCTCGGACCACAAGGGCATCAACCTGCCCGGTGCCGCCGTGAACGTCCCCGCCCTGTCGGAGAAGGACGTCGACGACCTCCGCTTCGCCCTGCGGATGGGCTGCGACATGGTCGCCCTGTCCTTCGTCCGCGACGCCAACGACGTCAAGGACGTCCACAAGGTCATGGACGAGGAGGGCCGCCGGGTCCCCGTCATCGCCAAGGTCGAGAAGCCGCAGGCCGTCGAGAACATGGCGGCCGTGGTCGACGCCTTCGACGCGGTCATGGTGGCCCGCGGCGACCTGGCCGTCGAGTACCCGCTCGAAAAGGTCCCGATGGTCCAGAAGCGGCTCATCGAGATGTGCCGCCGCAACGCCAAGCCGGTGATCGTCGCGACCCAGATGATGGAGTCGATGATCACCAACTCCCGCCCGACCCGTGCGGAGGCGTCCGACGTCGCCAACGCGATCCTCGACGGCGCCGACGCGGTCATGCTGTCGGCCGAGTCCTCGGTCGGCGCCTATCCGATCGAGACCGTCAAGACGATGTCGAAGATCGTCACCGCGGCCGAGGAGGAGCTCCTGTCCAAGGGCCTCCAGCCGCTGGTCCCGGGCAAGAAGCCCCGTACCCAGGGCGGCTCCGTGGCCCGCGCGGCCTGCGAGATCGCCGACTTCCTCGGCGGCAAGGCGCTGATCGCCTTCACCCAGTCGGGTGACACGGCCCGCCGGCTCTCGCGCTACCGCGTGCAGCAGCCGATCCTGGCCTTCACCACCGACCAGAACACCCGCAACCAGCTCACGCTGAGCTGGGGCGTGGACTCGTACATCGTCCCGCACGTGGACACCACGGACGCGATGGTCGACCTGGTCGACGGCGAGCTGCTCAAGCTGGGCCGCTACAACGCGGGCGACACCATGGTCATCACCGCCGGCTCGCCCCCCGGCGTCCCGGGCACCACGAACATGGTCCGCGTCCACCACCTGGGCGGCACTGCCGGCGCCTGACCCGACTCCGCCGCACAGAGACCGAGGGCGGCACCCCGATCCGGTGATCGGGGTGCCG
>NZ_JBEZBN010000013.1:0-79107 GCF_040647115.1 Streptomyces sp. NPDC044571 | reverse complement strand
CGCGGGGCGCCACGGCCGCCCCCTCCCCCCACCCCCCCCCCCATCCCCGGGGGGGGCCCCCCCGCTCGGGTGAGGGGGGCCCCGCCCTCGGTGTGTACGGGCCGGGTCAGTCCGTCGGATCCGGCCTGACGTCGATCCCCCTGTCCTCCACGACGAACTCGCCGTAACCGAGCCGCTCACCGAGCTCCAGGTAGCGCGCGAGGTGGGATTCGCCGATCGTGATCTGGTACGCCTTCAGGACCCTCAGGAGCATCCTGAACCCCAGGTCCGGATCGACGTCCGCCACTGTTCGCTTCAGCGTGCGCACCACGTCCGGCACCCCGTAGTGCGCGTGCCCCTCGACGGAGCGCACCGCATCGGCGATCGACCCGACCTCGGCCGGCACGTCGTCCACCAGAGCCGCCGCCGGGGCGGGTCCCGCCGGGGAGACGGCGAAGGAAGGGTCATCCCGCCAGGGTCGTGCCGGAGGTCCACCCGGTACCGAACAGCTTGGTGAGACCGCTGAGCCCGAAGTCGATGGAGAACTCCCGCCGGTCGTCTCTCATGGTGTCACTCCACTGGGAAGGCCCGCCCCTCGCACCGAGGAGCGGGCCACCGCAGGAACAGCCGGGTCACCGGGATGGCACGGCCCTACTCCGGCGGGCCGATGTAGTTCTTGAGGCCCGGGACCGTGAGGGTGCCGCCGAACTGGCCGGCCTGGACGACCTTGACGTTCGTGAAGAACGCGAACGGGACGTTCAGGGGCGGCGGGCTGTTCGGGCTGAACTCGATCGGGATCAGGCCGAAGAGGTTCCCCTTGAGGCTCTCGGTGTACATCGTCACCGTCGCGCCGCGGATCTTGGAGGTGGAACCCGGGCGGGACTTCAGGTGGGCGACGTTCCCGTTCTTGCCGACCGTCTGGTACAGGTCCTTGATGTCGAGTGAGTCGGCCGTGAACTTCAGGACCTTCTTGGTCTTGCCGCCCGCCGTCTTCACCTCGACGATGCCGTGGTAGTCCAGGCCGTAGAGGGTCAGCATCGAGCTGTCGAGGTACCAGGGCTCGTCCGGCAGGAGCGGGATGCCCGGCTCCAGCTTGGCGTCGGCCAGCGCCTTGGCGTCGTAGGTCGGGCAGGGGAAGGGTTCCTTCCCGCCCGCGTCCTTCGTGTCCCCCGGCTTGGCGGTGCCCGTCTCGTCCTTCGGGTTCGTCGCGGTGTCCTTGACGTCCTGGGACAGCTCGGAGACGTCGACCCCGGCCTTCTTCGCCGCCTCGCGGATCGCGTCCGCGGACGGGTCCGGGGCGGGCTTCGCGGGCGTGGTCGTGGAGGGCTTCGGAGGCGTGGTGGGCGTGGACGTCTTGGCGGGGGTGGGCGTCGGGGTGGCCGACGGCTGCGCGGGCTGGAGCGGCTTGGTGAGCGGGTCCAGCAGCCCCTTGAGCGTGTCTCCCACGCCCAGCGGGTCCAGCGGGTTCGTGGTCTTGGAGGGCGTCGGCGCGGCGGCCGGGGCCTTGGGGGCCGTCTGCTGCGCACCGGCGGCTGCCGCCGAGGTGCTCGCGGACGGCTTCGGTGCCGGCGGGGTGACGCCGGGCTTGGGGGCGGTGGACGCACCGGGCGAGGGGGCGGCGGTGGCCGACGAGCTCGGCGAGGGCGTCTTCGAGGGGCTCGGGGAGGCCGACTCCGTGGGGGCGTCGGACCGGGTCACGCACGGTCCGGGCGCGAAGGGGATCTCCTGGTCGTCGGCCATGGCCAGCTTCGGCGCCATGCCCATCCCGACGAAGACCGCGGTCGGCATGGCCGCCAGCGCCATCGTCTTGCCGACGGGTATCTGGATCTTGTTCAGCAGCGACTTCCGGGGCGCGGCGTGCCGCGGACCCCTTCTTTCACGGGACTCCGCGCTCGGGGCCACGCCCGGCTGCGTCTCGTCACCCCGCACTGTTCCTCCCGCCATCGGCGTGGGCAGTCGTCTCGCTCGCGTAGGCCGCTTCCGTGCCGCGGGGCGCCGGGATGCCCTGGGGGCCGCCCGCCATCGCCTCTGCCTTGCCCAGGTCGCCGACCGCGGGATCCGTCTCGTCCACCGGGGTGCCGGGGGCCCACGCGAGGGCGAGGCCGCCGCCGATCATGGCGCAGGTGAAGCCGATGAAGAAGCCACCGAGGTTGGACACCGGCAGGGACACCAGGGCCAGCAGGATGGAGGCGACACCGGCGAAGACCCGGATCCCCTGCTGGAACCAGAGAGCCAGCCCGAGGGTGATGAGCAGGACGCCGATGATCAGCGAGCCGGAGCCGGCCGTCGTCGCCATCGCGAGGGTGATATTGCCCAGCCGGAGGTCCGCGTACGGGAAGTACGCGATAGGGAAGCCACTGAAGAGCGTGAACAGCCCTGCCCAGAAGGGACGGCGACCGCGCCAGGCATAGAAGTGGTAGTACACCACGGTGAGCCAAGCGTCATCCGAGCGGCGAACGTAGACCGGGGCCTGGGGGTTCATGGACTACAGCTCCCTGGAAACGGTGGTACGGAGAACTCTGTGGAGCCCGGTCGGGCGGACGGCGACGGCAGCGGCGTGTACCGCCACCGGGAACCGACCGCCCTTCCGGTCACACTCCGGGACGGATTACTTCTCGTCCTGGTAGCACGGCTGGTCGCCGCCCATGAGGCGGAGCTTGAGGTCGGGCAGCTTGAAGGTGCCCGCCGTCGTCGCCCACGCCTTCTGGCGCACGTTCGTCAGGATCGCCTTGTCGGCGCGCTGCGAGAACGCGTAGGGGCTCGCGACCGTACCGGCCTGCGGCTTGGTCTTGTGGCTCGCGTCGCCCACGGCGACACCGATGTCGAGGTTCTTGAACTCGGCGTCGGTGTCGAGCTCCGCAACATCCAGGTAGATGTTGTCGGCGACGGCCGGCTTGCCCTTGTTGCCCGTGCGCAGCTGCAGCGTGATGTTGCCGAGCGGCGTCGGGGTCACCAGCGACTGGCACATGTTGGTGATCTCGGCGTGGCTGAACCCGGAGATGGTGACCGGGTGGTGCGCCGCGTTGCCCTTGAGGTCGTGACCCTCGGCAATGCCGCCGTACTGGATGAGGTTGTCACCGTCGAGCTTGTCGGCCGAGACCTTGAAGTCTTGACCGGAGACGCTGAAGGACGCCGCGAGGGCACCCTGCGCCAGACCCACACCGACCGCGGCGGTGGCCGCGATGCTCGGCACCATGACGAGCGCGAAGCGCTTCCATCTGGTCCCGCCACGAACCTGAGAACTCATTTCGTTCCTCCTTCTCGGACGTACATCTCCGGTCCGGGCCGTGCCCGTCCTGGGATGGGAGAAGTGCTACGTCCTCGGGAAGGAGCGCAAGCGGCCGAGCCGCGGCCGAGCCGCGGCCGGTACACCGGCGTTCACCCCCGAGCGACAACCACTGGGTCACGCGTTCGCGCAACCAGGAGGACAGGCTCCGCCGGTGCGGCGAAGACCCCCCTGTCCTGCGGCCGGTGCCACTGCCACCGGCCGGCCCGGTGGGGACCCTCCACCGCGGCTCCGGATGAGCGGCTCTGCGGGAAGGACCGAGCGTCGCCGATCGTGGTCCATTCCAGGCCGGGGCACAAGGGGGGTCGTTACTGGCGGGTAACGGCAAGATAACCGGGGTACGACCGCCCGCCGTCGGGCGGCGACACAGGGTGTCAGTCGAGGCCACGACAGAGCGGTTGATTCAGGAACACACCGGACAGTTCACAGGGTTCCGTTTACTGCGAGTAACAGCAGCCGCAATTGCCAAGTTTTGGCAAAGTGCGGCCGCTGTTTATCTCCGTGTCAACAAATCGCCGCTCCTGCGGCGGCCCTCCGGAAGGGCTGGCTCCGGCGGCGCCCTAGAAGAGCACCCGCGCGAGGGCCGTGCGCGCCGCCGCGACCCGGGGATCGTCCGCCCCGATGACCTCGAACAGCTCCAGCAGCCGCACCCTGACCGCGTCCCGGTCGGCGCCCGCCGTCACGCGGACCGTGTCGACCAGGCGCCCGAAGGCGTCCTCGACGTGCCCGCCGACCAGGTCCAGGTCCGCCGCGGCGATCTGGGCCGCCGGGTCCTTCGGGTTCTCGGCGGCCGCGGTGCGCACCGCCTGCGGGTTCATGTCCTTCACGCGGGCGAGCAGCTCGGCCTGCGCGAGCCCGAGCTTCGCCTCGGTGTTCGCCGGGTCGTCGGCGAGGACGTTCTTGTACGCCTGCATCGCGCCTCCCAGGTCACCGGCGTCCAGTGCCACGACGGCCGCCTCCAGGAGCGCGTCGTACGGACCGGCCGGGACGGCGGTTTCGGCAGCGGCGCCGCCCGCGGCGCCGGGCGCGGCATCCGGGTCGACCGCGAGGCCGATGATGCCGAAGCGGTCCTCGGCGACCTGGACCAGCTGGGCGAGGGTCGCGCGGATCTCCTGCTCGGGCGCCACGCCCTGGAACAGCGGGAGCACCTGCCCCGCGACCACGGCGAAGACGGCCGGAATGCCCTGGATGCCGAACTGCTGCATCAGCATCTGGTTGGCGTCGACGTCGACTTTGGCCAGGACCAGGCGGCCGTTCGCCTCGACGGTCAGCCGCTCCAGCAGCGGGCTGAGCTGCTTGCACGGCTGGCACCACTCGGCCCAGAAGTCCAGGACGACCGGAACCTCGGCGGACAGCTGGATGACATCGCTTTCAAAGCCGGCCTCGTCTACGTCGATCACGAGCGCGGACGGGGGCACGGCACCCGCGGAGGCGGGTGCGCCGCCCTGGGAGGCCTGCCGCGCCGCTTCGGCGCGCGCCTGCTCGGCCTTCGCCTTGGCCTCGCCGGCCGCCTTCACCGCGGCGAGGTCGACGACGCCGCTCATGGACATGTTTCTGGGCTGCATGCGTACATCCTCCCCCCTGTGCGCGCGCCGACGAAAAGGATCGGCCCATTTCCCCCTGTGGCGCCGGGTCCCCACCTGGCGCCGGTAGCTCTTCGCGTGGTTGCCGCTCTTACGCTACGAGCCGTAGCGTAACTCCCCGCGGCGGCGCGCGCCCCGTGATCTGAAGCACAGCAGGCAGTTCGGCTACCGACGGGTATGGTCTCGGCCATGCGCAGCCCCAGCTCCTCGACCGGCCGCCCCGGCCGCCCCCGCAGTGCCGCCGCGGACGCGGCGATCCTCGCCGCGACGCGGGACGCGCTGGTCGAGCTGGGCTGGTCGAAGTTGACCATGGGCGATGTCTCGGCCCGCGCCGGGGTCGCGAAGACGACCCTCTACCGGCGGTGGGCCGGCAAGAACGAGCTGGTCGTCGACGCGGTCGCGGAGCTCTTCGACTCCCTCGAACTCCCCGACCGGGGTTCGCTCGAAGCCGACGTCGAGTACGTGGTCCTGCAGTTCGCGGAGCTCCTGCGCCGGCCGGAGGCCCGTACGGCGCTGATGGCGGTCGTGGCCGAATCCACCCGCGACGACGCACTGCGCGATCGGATCCGGTCGGCCATCGTGGACCGGCAGAAACGTCTCGTCGTACTGGGGCGCGAGCGGGCGCAGGCCCGCGGCGAACTCCCGTACGAGGAGGACGAGGCGATCGCCTGCCGCACCACCGACCTGATCTTCGACGTGATCGCGGGGACGGTGGTGCACCGGGCGCTGGTCAGCTCGGAGCCGGTGGACGCTCTGTGGGTGGCCACTTTCACCTCCCTGCTGATGCACGGCCTGCGCGGCCCCGCCGCCGCCTGAAGCCGCCGGCGCCCGCCGGATGCGCCCCGGTCCCCCGGGCGCACCGGATGCACCGAGGCCGGTCAACGGCCGTCCCCTCGGGGGCGGACCGCGACCGGCCTCGGTCGGGCGCGTCGGACGGGGACTAGAAGCCCGGGGGCTCCGTGTAGGTGCCCCACTCGTCCCGGAGCGCATTGCAGATCTCGCCGAGCGTGGCCTCCGCCCGGACCGCGTCCAGCATGGCCGGAATCATGTTCGACCCGTCGCGGGCGGCGTCCAGCATGGCCTTGAGCGAGGCCGACACCTTCGCGTCGTCGCGTCGCGCCTTGCGCTCCCCCAGCTCGCGCACCTGCACGCGCTCGACCTCGTGGCTGACGCGCAGGATCTCCAGGTCGCCGGTGACCGAGCCGTGGTGGACGTTGACGCCGACGACGCGCTTGTCGCCCTTCTCCAGCGCCCGCTGGTAGGCGAAGGCCGACTCGGCGATCTCGCCGGTGAACCAGCCGTCCTCGATGCCGCGCAGGATGCCCGAGGTGATCGGTCCGATCGGGTGCTGCCCGTCGGGGTGGGCGCGCAGGCCGCGCTCCTTGATCTGCTCGAAGATCTTCTCGGCGTCGGCCTCGATGCGGTCGGTGAGCTGCTCGACGTACCAGGAACCGCCCAGCGGGTCGGCCACGTTGGCCACCCCGGTCTCCTCCATCAGCACCTGCTGCGTGCGCAGGGCGATCTCGGCCGCCTGCTCGCTCGGCAGCGCGAGGGTCTCGTCGAGGGCGTTGGTGTGCAGCGAGTTCGTCCCGCCGAGGACGGCCGCGAGGGCCTCGACGGCGGTGCGCACCACGTTGTTGTACGGCTGCTGCGCCGTCAGCGAGACTCCGGCGGTCTGCGTGTGGAAGCGCAGCCACATCGACTTCTCGCTCTTGGCCCCGTACACCTCCTTCATCCAGCGCGCCCAGATCCGGCGCGCGGCGCGGAACTTGGCGATCTCCTCGAAGAAGTCCAGGTGTGCGTCGAAGAAGAAGGAGAGGCCGGGCGCGAAGACGTCGACGTCCATCCCGCGGGAGAGCCCGAGCTCCACGTACCCGAAACCGTCGGCGAGGGTGTACGCCAGCTCCTGCGCGGCCGTCGCCCCGGCCTCGCGGATGTGGTAGCCGGAGACCGACAGCGGCTTGTACGCCGGGATGCCGGTGGCGCAGTACTCCATGAGGTCGCCGATGAGGCGCAGGTGCGGCTCGGGTTCGAAGAGCCACTCCTTCTGGGCGATGTACTCCTTGAAGATGTCCGTCTGCAGCGTGCCGTTGAGTACGGCCGGGTCCACGCCCTGCCGTTCGGCGGCGACGAGGTACATGCAGAAGGCGGGCACGGCGGGGCCCGAGATGGTCATCGAGGTGGTCACGTCGCCGAGCGGGATGTCCTTGAACAGGACCTCCATGTCGGCGGCGGAGTCTATGGCGACCCCGCAGTGGCCGACCTCGCCGAGGGAGCGGGGGTCGTCGGAGTCGCGCCCCATGAGGGTCGGCATGTCGAAGGCCACCGAGAGCCCGCCGCCGCCGGCAGCCAGGATCATCTTGTAGCGCTCGTTGGTCTGCTCGGCGTTCCCGAAGCCGGCGAACTGCCGGATGGTCCAGGTGCGCCCCCGATAGCCCGTCGCGTGCAGGCCTCGGGTGTACGGGTACTCCCCCGGCCAGCCGATGCGCTCGAACCCCTCGTACGCGTCGCCGGGCCGGGGCCCGTAGACCGGATCGACGGCATCGCCGGAGAGCGTGGTGAAGTCGGCCTCGCGCTTGCGGGCCTTGTCATAACGGGCCTGCCAGCGGCGGCGGCCCTCCTCGATGGCGTCAGCGTCCATACCCATGAATTTACTAGGACGTCCTAGTAAATGTCGATGGGAAACCCCGGGGAGTCTTCCCCGGGGACCTCCGGCGGAGTATCAGGCGCCGACGCCCGCGGCGGCCGGGGCGTCGGCAATCAGCGGCTCGACCTCGGCGCGGACCCGGCGCTCGACGAAGAAGGCGGCCAGCGGGATGGTGCCGCTGAGCATGACCCACAGCATCTTGCCGAAGGACCACTTCGCCTTGGAGCTCAGGTCGAAGGCGAAGACCAGGTAGATCATGAACAGGACGCCGTGCACCTGCGAGACCACGAGGGTCAGGTCGGCGCCGACGTCGAAGCCGTACTTCGCCACCATGCAGGAACAGAGGATCAGGAGCATGACCGCGGTCACATAGGCCATGGCGCGGTAGCGGGTCAGCACGCTTCGTTTCATGGATACGAGCGTAACCGCCCGGAAAATCCCCGCGGACGCGGGGAGCGGCCCGTCACCCCGTACGGGGTGAGCGCGCTCGGGTCACCCCCGCGGCGGCGGGGAGCAGAGCCTGACCCGGCCGCGGGCTCACTGCTCCTCGAAGTCCTCGGCGGCCACCCGCAGGGGGCGCAGCAGGGCGAAGATCTCCTGGCATTCCTCGGCGTCGTACGCGCCCAGGCCGAAGTCGATCGCCATCAGGTCCTTGGTCGCCGCCTCGACGACCTCGCGGCCCTTGTCCGTGATGGACGCGAGCGTGCCGCGCCCGTCGTTCGGGTTCGGCCGCTTGGCCACCAGCCCCGCCTTCGCCAGCCGGTCCACCGTGTTCGTCACGGACGTCGGGTGGACCATGAGCCGCTCGCCGATCTTCGACATCGGCAGCTCGCCGGCCTTGGAGAAGGTGAGCAGCACGAGCGCCTCGTACCGGGCGAAGGTCAGCCCGTACGGCTTGACCACCGCGTCGACCTCGCCGAGCAGGATCTGGTGCGCACGCATGATCGACGTGATGGCGGCCATCGAGGGCACCGGCCCCCAACGCCGCTGCCAGAGCTCGTCGGCGCGGGCGATGGGGTCGAAGGACAGGCTGAGCGGCTTGGACACGCTTCCGACCCTACCGGGCGGTCATTTGGTCGCGGGGCCCGTCTCATTCCTCGGTCCTCGCTCCGCGCTCCCGCGGCCCGCGGAGCGCAGGGCGGCGAGGAGCAGGACGACCACCGCCGTGCCGACGACGGCGGCTCCGGTGACGACCGTGTGGACCGGGGCGAACTCGGCGGCGAGGCCGGCCAGGGCCATGCCGACTCCCTGGAAGGTCATCAGACCGGTGCTCAACAGGGTCATGGCCCGGCCGCGCAGCGCCTCCGGGACGGCGTCCACGTACCACTGGTCGAGCCCCAGGCCGTACGCGTGCGCCAGCCCGGCGAGCAGCAGCGCCGCCAGGACGACCGGCACCGGGGGCCGGACGGCGAACACGAGCAGGGGCAGCAGGGCGACGGGGGCGAGCCGGGCCACCAGCCGGGAACGGGCCCGCGCGCTGAGCACCGAACCGGCCCACAGTTCACCCGCGATGGTGCCGACGGGCAGGGCGCACATCATCACCCCCAGGGCGGCGGTGCCCGCGCCGATGCCGTCGGCGTACGGGGCGAGCAGGGCCTCCGGCGCGATGAAGAAGACGGGCGGCAGCCAGCACAGCAGCGTGAGCAGCCGCAGCCGGCGCCCGGCGAACACGGCGCGCAGCCCCGCGAGCGGCGAGGTCCGCGTGGCGGCGGCGGCGCGGGCGGGCCGGGCCCGGGTCCCGAAGCGCAGCAGCACGGCCGAGCCGAGGAACCCGGCGGCGGTCAGCCCGATCGCCGCGCGCGGCGCGAGGACGGTGAGCAGCAGTCCGCCGAGCCCGAAGCCGATCAGCTGGGCGCTCTGGGCCACCATGCGCATCAGCGAGCGCCCCAGCACGAACGCCTCGCCGGGGCCGAGGATGTCGGCCAGGGAGGCGGCCCGGGTGCCCTGGAACAGCGGCGCCACGAAGGCCATCGCGCACCGCAGCGCGAGGAGCCCCGCGACGGGGGTGGCGGGCAGGACCATCGCGGCCGCGCAGGCGGCGCACAGCAGATCGCAGGCGACGAGGACCCGGCGGGCGGGGCGGCGGTCGGCGATGCCGGCGAGGAGGGTCCCGCCGAGGGCGTACGGGAGGAAGCCGAGCGCGAAAGTGAGCGCGCTCATCAGGGGCGAGCCGGTGGTGCGGAAGACGAGGACGGTCAGGGAGATCTCGGCGACCACGGTGCCGAGGACGGACAGCAGGTGGGCGGCGAAGACAGGTCGGAACTCCCGGACCC
The DNA here is from genome assembly GCF_040647115.1 of Streptomyces sp. NPDC044571. Taxonomy (NCBI): domain Bacteria; kingdom Bacillati; phylum Actinomycetota; class Actinomycetes; order Kitasatosporales; family Streptomycetaceae; genus Streptomyces; species Streptomyces sp. NPDC044571. The sequence goes on along the minus strand of NZ_JBEZBN010000013.1, from coordinate 69,339 downwards.
GGAAGACGGAGCGGTAGCCGCGGGCCGCGGCGTCGTGGACGGGGGTCATGCCGCTCACCCTGGCGGGTCCCGGGCGGCGCCGGTAAAGATTCGTCGGAGCCCGAATCACCGGCCGGCGGACGGTGGGGCTGCGTCCGGCGGGGCAGCGACCGACGGGGCTGCGGACAGCGGGCCTGGGGAAGGGTCCGGGGAAAGGGGTGCACGGCCGCATGGGGTTCCATTTCCGCTTCGGGGCGGACGACCTGCTGCGCTGCCGGTTCGCCGTCTCGCCGCGCTGGGAGACGCAGGAGGCCGTACGGACGCTGCTGCGCCCGGCCCGGCACGTCTACCACCTGCCGTGGCTGCGACAGATCAGGGCGGCGGCCGACGGGCTGGACCTGCGCCCGCTGTGGCTGCTGATGCCGCGTGCCGGCCACAATCCGGACTTCCTGAGCCCGCCTCCGGTCGGGCCCTGCGTCACCATCGAGGAGGAACTGGCGCGGGTGCGGGCCGCGGCCGCCGTCCCCGACGCGGTGGGCGAGGACCTGCGCCGGGCCCTGTTCTGCACCCCGGGCGCGGCGCAGAGCGCGATCGGGGAGCGGATGCTCGCCGATCCGGCGCGGGCCGTACGGGAGTTGGCGGACCTGTACGAGCAGGCCTGGCAGGCGCTGGTCGCCCCGCACTGGCCGCGGCTGCGGGCCCTGCTGGAGGCGGACATCCTCTTCCACTCGCGGCGGTTGGCCGCGGGCGGGCTGGAGGCGCTGTTCGACGGCCTCCACCCGGATCTGCGGTGGCACGGCAGCACGCTCACCATCCGGCGCCCGGGGCACCACGACCGCTCGCTCGACGGACAGGGCCTGCTGCTCATGCCGAGTGCGTTCGTCTGGCCGCAGGTGGTCGGCGGGTACGACCCTCCGTGGCAGCCGACTCTGGTGTATCCGGCGCGCGGGATCGGGGCGCTGTGGACGGCGCCCGAGGGGCCGGCCCCGCCGGCGCTGGCCCGGCTGCTGGGCCGGGCCCGGGCGGAGGTGCTGTGCGCGCTGCACGAGCCGGCCTCGACGACGGCACTGGCCCACCGGCTGGGGCTGGCGCCCGCCACGGTCTCCGCCCATCTGAAGGCCCTGCACGGTGCGGGCCTGCTGGTCTCGGCCCGGCACGGCCACCAGGTGCTCTACGAGCGCACCCCCGTGGGCATCGCGCTGACCACGGGCTCGGTGCCGTAGCGGGCGGGCGCCCGGCCGCCCCGGTGTCGCGGACTGACGGTGTGTGACCGCCGTGTCACGATGTCATGGTCCGCGCCAACCGGTCCGCGGCACGATCCCTTCGCCCCGAGGAAGCCGGATGCCAGGCCGACGCCGCCACCGTCCCAGCCCCCTCACCACCGCCCTCACCGGTATCGCGCTGCTGCTCGCCGCGGGGCCCGCCTGCACCCCTGCGCCCTCGGCTCCGGAGCCCGCCCCTCCGCGCGCCCCGGCCGAGGCCCCGGCGCAGGCGGCGCCGGCGGAGTCGCCGTTCTGGGTGGACCCGAAGAGCGACGCCGCCCGGCAGGTCGCGGCCTGGGAGGCCCTGGGCCGCAACGCCGATGCCCAGTTGCTGCGCCGGATCTCGGAGCGGCCCATGGCCCTGTGGGTACCGGGCGGGGATCCCGGGCCGGAGATCCGCCGGGCCGCGCGGAGCGCCGCGGCGGCCGGCCGGACCCTGGTGCTCACCGCCTACAACATCCCCCACCGGGACTGCGGGCAGCACTCCGCGGGCGGGGCGGCCGACGCCGTCGCCTACCGCAAGTGGATCGGCGCCTTCGCCGACGGCGTCGGCGCGGCCAGGGCCGTGGTGATCCTGGAACCGGACGCCGTCCCCCACGTCGTGGACGGCTGCACCCGGGCCGACCGCCACGAGGAGCGGCTGCGCCTCCTCGCGGAGGCCGTGACCCGGCTGAAGAAGAACCGGAACACCAAGGTCTACTTGGACGCCGGGAACCCGGCCTGGATCCCGGATCCGGCCAAGCTGGTCGAACCCCTCCGCAGGGCGGGGCTCGACCGCGCCGACGGCTTCTCGCTCAACGTCTCCAACTTCCAGCCCGACGCGGCGGCCCGTGCGTACGGCGCCGCGCTCTCCAAGGCCGCGCACGGCAAGCACTTCGTCCTCGACACCAGCCGCAACGGCGCGGGCCCGCTCGCGGGGCACGGGCAGGAGGCCTGGTGCAATCCGCCGGGCCGGGCGCTCGGCGTCCCGCCGACCGACCGGACGGGCGACCCGCTCGTCGACGCGTACCTGTGGATCAAGCGGCCCGGCGAGTCCGACGGGCCCTGCCGCGGCGGTCCGTCGGCCGGCACCTGGTGGCCGGACTACGCCCTCGGCCTCGCCCGCCGCGCCAAGGAGTGAGGCGGCCGGGGCGGGGCGCGGGCCGCCGGGGCTACCGCGGCCGGGGCTCCGCCGCGGGCCTGTTCGCAGGCTCAACCGCAGGCCTGGTCGCAGGCTCCGCCGCAGGCTGGGCTGCAGGCTCCGGTGCCGGCACCCGTACCCGGAGCCACTTCGCCTCCGAGGGTGTCCCGTCGGCGTCGGTCACGAACAGCATGTACCAGCCCGGCGGCACCAGTGTCGGATCCCCCGGCACCTCCACCGTGACCGTGCCGGCCGTCTTCGTCAGTCCGAGCGCGACCGACCAGCGCCATGAGCAGGACGGCGCGTATGCGCGCGCGGAGCTGCTCGCGCGAGAGCAGGGAGCGGTAGCTCACCCGGTAGGCGTCCGGATCCGGCTCCGCAAACGGTCCGGCGAGACGGCTGTGGGTCTCGTAGTCGAAGCCTTCCGGGCGCACGGTCCCTCCAGTGCTCGATCCCGAGATCTCCTGTCACCACGAAAGGGGACAAACCATCGGTGTGTCGAACGGGACTCGGCCGAGTGAGCGGTTCTGCTCCGCCTGGCCCCACCCGGGGCCGTCCGGGTGACCCCCGAAGGGGTCAGGTGCCGGGCTGCGGGGTCGCCAGGTGGCGTTCCACCGTGGCCACCTTGGAGGTCAGACCGTCCGTCACCCCGGGACGGATGTCGGCCTTCAGGACGAGCGAGACCCGCGGAGCCCTGGCCTCGACCGCCGCCACCGCGCGCCGGACGACGTCCATCACCTCGTCCCACTCCCCCTCGACCGAGGTGAACATCGCGTCCGTGCGGTTCGGCAGCCCCGACTCGCGCACGACCCGCACCGCTTCGGCCACGTACTCGCCGACCTCTTCGCCGACCCCCAGCGGGGTCACCGAGAACGCGACGATCATGCGCTCGCCGCCTCGCGCCGCGCCCGGGCCGCCATGACGCTCGCGGTCTCCTCGCGCTTGAGCAGCTTGTCGCCGTAGAGCCCGCCGAAGGGCACCAGGGCGAGGAGGAAGAAGAACGCCGCCTTCTTCGCCGGCCACTTCGCCTTGTTCCAGACGTCCAGCAGGAAGACCACGTAGATGAGGAACAGGATCCCGTGCAGCCCGCCCAGCGGCATCATGAGGTAGTCGATGTCCGAGATCCGGCTGAGCAGCGAGCCGAAGATCAGCAGGGCCGGGAACGACAGCGCCTCCGGTACGGAGATGAGGCGCAGCCGGTGCAGGGCGGAAGCGGTCTTGATGTCCACGTACGGAACCTTTGCGTGGGGCGGCGGGGGTCCGTCCCAGTGTCTCAGCCACCCCGGTCGATCTTGACCTGGGGTGCGCACGGGTGCCCCCGGGCACCGCATATCGGCCACCGTGCCCTGTCGGCCTCCGCCCGCTGCCGATAACGTCATCCCGTGGCTCAGTTCCGACTCCAAGGCAGCAAGGTGCTCGCCGTCGACCTGACCGGGGATGCCGTCAAAGCGAAAAACGGCTCCATGGTCGCGTACGACGGCCAGATGGCCTTCAAGAAGATGACCGGCGGCGGCGAAGGCCTGCGCGGCATGGTGACCCGCCGGCTGACCGGCGAACAGATGACCGTGATGGAGGTGCAGGGGCACGGCACCTGCTTCTTCGCCGACCGCGCGAGCGAGATCAATCTCGTCGATCTGCGCGGCGAGAAGCTGTACGTCGAGTCCAGCAACCTCCTGTGCACCGACGCCGGCCTGCGCACCGGCACCACCTTCACCGGCCTGCGCGGCGGGGCGACGGGCAACGGCCTGTTCACCACCACCGTCGAGGGCAGCGGCCAGGCGGCGATCATGTCCGACGGCCCGGCGGTGGTGCTGCGGGTCAGCGCCCAGTACCCGCTCTCCGTCGACCCGGGGGCGTACATCGCGCACACCGGCAACCTCCAGCAGTCCTTCCAGTCGGGGGTCACCTTCCGCACCCTGATCGGCGAGGGCTCCGGCGAGGCGTTCCAGATCCGCTTCGAGGGCGAGGGCCTGGTGTACGTGCAGCCCAGCGAGCGCAACACGATCGGGGGCGACATCTGATGCCGTTCCGCGAGATCAACTCGAAGATGGTCGAGGCCCAGGTCGTCCCGGGGCAGAAGATGTACAGCCAGCGCGGCGCGATGCTCGCGTACCGGGGCGAGGTCTCCTTCACCCCGAGCCTGACCGGCGGCCAGGGCGGGGTGATGGGCATGATCGGGCGCCGCGTGGCGAACGAGCAGACCCCGCTGATGGCCGTCGAGGGCAGCGGCACCGTGATGTTCGGCCACGGCGGCCACCACATCCAGGTGATCAACCTGACCGGCGAAACCCTCTACGTCGAGGCCGACCGGCTGCTGGCCTTCGACGGCACCCTGCAGCAGGGCACGATGTTCATGGGCTCGCAGGGCGGCGTCATGGGCATGGTGCGCGGCCAGGTGACCGGCCAGGGCCTGTTCACCACCACCCTCAAGGGCCACGGCTCAGTCGCCGTCATGGCCCACGGCGGGGTCATCGAGCTCCCCATCACCCCGAACCGGCCCGTCCACGTCGACCCGCAGGCGTACGTGGCCCACCACGGCGAGGTCAGGAACAAGCTCTCCACGGCCCTGGGCTGGCGGGACATGGTCGGGCGCGGTTCGGGCGAGGCGTTCCAGCTGGAGCTGTCGGGTCAGGGCGCGGTGTACGTACAGGCGTCGGAGGAGAAGCTGTGAACTTTGGTCCCGTGACCGGTGGCCCGGGTAGCCCGACGGTCTTCGACCCGTACACCCTGCCCTCCGACGACAACGTGAACGCGTACACCTTCTGTGTGGAGCTGAAGGGGAGCCAGTGGTTCCTGCAGAAGGGCAAGATGATCGCCTACTACGGGCGCATCGAGTTCAACGGCATCGGCAACGGGCGCTTCGACCGGCTGCTGCGCACCAGCTTCCATTCGCCGTTGCACGCCAGTGACTGGGTGGTGGCCGAGGGGCAGGGCAAGATGCTGCTCGCCGACCGGGCCTTCGACGTGAACTCGTACGACCTGGACGACGGGAACCTGACGATCCGGTCGGGGAACCTGCTGGCGTACCAGCCCTCGCTCGCGCTGAAGCAGTCGATCGTGCCGGGCTTCCTGACGCTGATCGGCACGGGGAAGTTCGTGGCCGCCTCGAACGGGCCGGTGGTGTTCATGGAGCCCCCCCTGCGGGTGGACCCGCAGGCGCTGGTGGGCTGGGCGGACTGCCCCTCCCCCTGCCACCACTACGATCACGGGTACATGTCGGGCGTCATCGGTGGGCTGCGCTCGCTGACCGGCCTCGGCGGCACCTCGGGCGAGGAGCACCAGTTCGAGTTCGTCGGCGCCGGGACGGTGCTGCTGCAGTCGTCGGAGATGCTGATGGCGGAGCAGCCGGTCGGGGCGGTCGGCGCCGGCGGCGAGTCGGCGGGTGTGCCCGGGGCCGGTCACGGCGGCGGTCAGGGCCCGCTGGGCCAGCTCGGCGTGCCGCGGATGCCGGGGCAGCTGGGTGACATCCAGCGGCGCCTCGGGCTGTGATCTTCGGCTTTCCTGCTTTGTACGTCATTCAACTTCTTAGGTAGAGTTCATTCATGGAGACCATGGAGACCGAGACGCCCACGCGCTGGCTGACCGACGCCGAGCAGTGCGCCTGGCGCACCCACCTGGACGTCGGCAGACTGCTGATGCACCAGCTGGAAAAGGATCTCCAGCCCTTCGGGCTCACCAACAACGACTACGAGATCCTCGTGAACCTCTCGGAGTCGCCGGACCACCGGATGCGGATGAGCGATCTCGCGACGTCGACGCTCCAGTCCAAGAGCCGGCTGTCCCACCAGATCACCCGGATGGAGACGGCCGGCCTGGTCGTCCGCGTGAACTGCGAGTCCGACCGCCGGGGCCTGTACGCCGTACTGACCGACGAGGGCATGGAGCTCATGCGGAAGGTCGCCCCGCACCACGTGGCGTCCGTCCGCCGGCATTTCATCGACCTGCTGCCGCCGGAGGCCCTGGCGGCGCTGCGGGCCTCGCTGGAACCCGTGGCCGCCCACCTGCGCGACCAGCGCGGCAAGGTCTGACCGGCCCGCACCGGCTCCGGGTGCCGTCCCCGGCGGCAGCCCGGAAAATGGGTGGGCAATGCCCGCTCGCCGGTCACCCGCCGGCAGTGTGAGCGCATGGCCGGCCCGAGGAGGTCAGCATGCACCGCAAGCACAAGGCGTACGTCGCGTCGGCCGCGGCCGTGGCGCTGATGATCGGTGGCCCGGCGGCGGCCGCGGTCGCCGCCGCGCACACCGCCGACGCGGCGGGAACCGCCCCCGTCTCGGCGGCGGCCCGCGCCGACGTGGACGCCGAGGGGGCCGCAGCGGCCGCGCTGAAGAAGTACCCGGGTGTCGTGGAATCCGTCGACAGGGACGACGCCGTCTGGCACGTCGACGTCATCGGCAAGAAGGGGAAGCACGCGGAGCTGACGGTCGACTCCCGCAGCGGAAAGGTGTTCACCGAGAACGCCGACGACCACAGCGACGACGGCGGGAACAAGGCGCTGGTCGCCGCGAAGGTCACCGCCCAGAAGGCGATCAAGGCCGCCCTCGCCGCGCACTCCGGCCAGGTCTGGTCGGTGCAGTGGGACGACGATGACGACAACGGCGCCCGGTACTGGGACGTCGAGGTCAAGAACGGCGACAAGACCACCCACGTGCACGTCGACCCCGCGTCGGGGAAGGCCTCGGTGTCCGGCTCGGACTCGGACGGCGACAACGACAACGACAACGACTGACGCCCGCCGGTCCGCGGGTTCTGATGCGGACGGGTGCGGCCGACCCTAGACTGGCGAGCGCCCGGTTTACCCCGATCTTCGAGGGAGTGGCTCATGGCCAAGCGCGGCAACAAGAAGCGAGCACGCAAGAAGAAGAAGGCGAACCACGGCAAGCGTCCCAACGCCTGACCGGTCCGCTGACAGACGTACGAGAGCCGCGCCCCGATCGATCGGGGCGCGGCTCTCGCGTACCGGCCTCCCAGACGCCTCGCCCTCCGGCCCTCGGGTCTCAGGTCCCTCAGGTCCCTGAGGGACCTGACCCGGGATCCGGATCAGGCCTCGGTCAGCGTCGCCAGCAGCGTGTCGGCGGCCGTGTACGGGTCCAGCTCGCCCGCCGCGACCCGGCCCGCCAGGGCGCCCAGGTGGGCGTCCCCGTGCACGTCCGCCATCCGGGCCCGCAAGGTGGTCACCGCGATGGTCTCCACCTCGCGCGCGGCCCGGGCCGTCCGGCGCTCGGCCAGCACGCCCCGCTCGTCCATCCACGCCCGGTGCTTCTCCAGCGCCTCGACCAGCTCGTCGATGCCCTGGCCGCGCGCGGCGACCGTCTTGACGATCGGCGGACGCCAGTCGCCCGCGCCCCGGGACTCCCCGAGGCCCAGCATGTGGTTCAGCTCCCGGGCGGTGGCGTCCGCGCCGTCCCGGTCCGCCTTGTTCACCACGTAGACGTCGCCGATCTCCAGGATGCCCGCCTTCGCGGCCTGGATCCCGTCGCCCATCCCGGGGGCCAGCAGCACCACCGAGGTGTCGGCCTGGGAGGCGATCTCCACCTCCGACTGGCCGACCCCGACCGTCTCCACCAGGATCACCTCGCAGCCGGCCGCGTCCAGGACGCGGATCGCCTGCGGGGCGGCCCAGGCCAAACCGCCCAGGTGCCCGCGGGTGGCCATGGAGCGGATGTAGACCCCCGGGTCGGAGGCGTGGTCCGACATCCGCACCCGGTCGCCGAGCAGCGCCCCGCCGGAGAAGGGCGAGGACGGGTCGACGGCGAGCACGCCGACCCGCTTGCCCGCCTTGCGGTACGCGGATACCAGCGCCGAGGTGGACGTGGACTTGCCGACACCGGGCGATCCCGTCAGGCCCACCACGTACGCCCCGCCGGTGAGCGGGGCCAGGGCCGCCATCACCTCGCGCAGCTGCGGGGACGCCCCCTCGACCAGGGAGATCAGCCGGGCCACCGCTCTGGGCCGGCCCTCACGCGCCTGGGCCACCAGCTGGGGGACGTCCACCGTCATACGTGCTGCGCTCCTCGGTTCTCGCTACGGGTACGGGTACGGGTGCCGGCGCCGGCACCGGTCCGCAGGGGGTTACGCCTTCGGGACGCGCACGATCAGGGCGTCGCCCTGGCCGCCGCCACCGCACAGCGCGGCCGCGCCGACCCCGCCGCCGCGGCGCTTCAGCTCCAGCGCCAGGTGCAGCACCACACGGGCACCGGACATGCCGATCGGGTGGCCGAGGGCAATGGCGCCACCGTTGACGTTCACCCTTTCCGGGGTCACGCCCAGGTCCTTCATTGACTGCACGGCGACCGCCGCGAAGGCCTCGTTGATCTCGATGAGGTCCAGGTCGGAAACCTCCAGGCCCTCCTTCTTCAGGGCGTGCAGGATCGCGTTCGACGGCTGCGACTGGAGGGAGTTGTCGGGGCCGGCCACGTTGCCGTGGGCGCCGATCTCGGCGATCCACTCCAGGCCCAGCTCCTCGGCCTTGGCCTTGCTCATCACGACGACGGCTGCGGCGCCGTCGCTGATCTGCGAGGAGGTGCCGGCGGTGATGGTGCCGTCCTTGGCGAACGCGGGGCGCAGCTTGCCGAGGGACTCCGCCGTGGTCTCGGGGCGGATGCCCTCGTCCTGGGAGAAGACGACCGGCTCGCCCTTGCGCTGCGGGATCTCGACCGGGGTGATCTCGGCCTCGAAGACGCCGTTCTTCTGGGCGGCCGCGGCCCGCTGGTGCGAGGCGGCGGCGAACTCGTCCTGCGGGGCGCGCTCGATGCCGAGGCGGGTGTTGTGCTTCTCGGTGGACTCGCCCATCGCGATGTTCTCGAAGGCGTCGGTCAGGCCGTCGTAGGCCATCGCGTCGAGCATCTCGATCGCGCCGTACTTGTAGCCCTCGCGGGACTTCGGCAGCAGGTGCGGGGCGTTGGTCATGGACTCCTGGCCGCCCGCCACCACGATGTCGAACTCGCCGGCGCGGATCAGCTGGTCGGCCAGGGCGATCGCGTCGAGGCCGGAGAGGCACACCTTGTTGATGGTGAGCGCGGGCACGTTCATCGGGATGCCGGCCTTGACGGCGGCCTGGCGGGCGGGGATCTGGCCCGCACCGGCCTGCAGCACCTGGCCCATGATCACGTACTGGACCTGGTCGCCGGCGATGCCGGCCCGCTCCAGGGCGGACTTGATGGCGAAGCCGCCGAGGTCGGCGCCGGAGAAGGACTTCAGCGAGCCGAGCAGCCGTCCCATGGGCGTGCGGGCCCCGGCGACGATCACGGACGTGGTGTTGTTCGTTCCGGACATGAGGCACAGCCCCTTGAAGATGAGGAGTGAACGAGGGTTTACCTGAATGTACTGAGCGGTACCCGCGCCGTCACCGGGCAGTCGGTGTGATCGCTGGCACGTTGCGTGACAACCCTCCTCGGCGGTGCACTGGTCCCATGCTGACAAGAATCGACCACATCGGGATCGCCTGCTTCGACCTCGACAAGACCGTCGAGTTCTACCGTGCCACGTACGGCTTCGAGGTGTTCCACACCGAGGTCAACGAGGAGCAGGGTGTGCGCGAGGCCATGCTCAAGATCAACGAGACCTCCGACGGCGGGGCCTCCTACCTCCAGCTCCTGGAGCCCACCCGCGAGGACTCCGCGGTGGGCAAGTGGCTCGCCAAGAACGGCGAGGGCGTCCACCACATCGCCTTCGGCACCGAGGACGTCCAGGGCGACTCCGAGGCCATCCGCGGCAAGGGCGTGCGCGTCCTGTACGACCAGCCGCGCACCGGCTCGATGGGGTCCTCCATCACCTTCCTGCACCCCAAGGACTGCCACGGGGTGCTCACGGAACTGGTCACCTCCGCCCCGCAGGAGGCCGGCGCCGGGCACTGACGGCGCGAGGGGTTCGCGGGCCGGGAAGGTCCCGGTCCGCGAGCACCCCGCCCCGCTTCTTCCGTTTCTTCTTGATCACAAACCGGACGTCCGCATACCGGAAGCGGACGATCCGTGCACCAGCGCACTGATGTCCCGATTCCCCGGCCGGTAGAGTGGCCGTGGCTCGGCCGGGGTTCGGTGCGGAGACGGGGTCGGGGCCTGTGACCCCTGCCCCGGTATCTGACACCATTCCCCCGGGGGCGCCGTTCAGCGGGCGGACGGTGCTCATTTGGGAGTGAGCTTGCGACCAGGGGACGGATGGGACCGCGCTGTGCGGGGCTACGAAAGCCAGGAGAGCCATCAGGCTGAAGCCGACCATCTCACGCGCTTCGAAGCCGAGATGGAGCGGCTGAAGAAGGAGCGCGGGAAGGCCGTCCAGCACGCCGAGGACCTCGGTTACCAGGTCGAGGTGCTGCGTGCGAAGCTCCACGAGGTACGGCGCGCTCTGGCGTCCCGCCCCGCCTACGACAGCGCGGACATGGGCTACCAGGCCGAGCAGCTGCTCCGCAATGCCCAGGTCCAGGCCGACCAGATGCGCTCGGACGCCGAGCGCGAGCTGCGCGACGCCCGGGCGCAGACCCAGCGCATCCTCCAGGAGCACGCGGAGCACCAGGCCCGCCTGCAGGCCGAGCTGCACGCCGAGGCCGTCAACCGGCGCCAGCGGCTCGACCAGGAACTCAACGAGCGCCGCCAGACCGTCGAGGCGCACGTCAACGAGAACGTGGCGTGGGCCGAGCAGCTGCGCGCCCGTACCGAGGCCCAGGCCCGCCGGCTCATGGAGGAGTCCCGCGCCGAGGCCGAGCAGTCCCTGAACGCCGCCCGCGCCGAGGCCGCCCGCGTCGCCGAGGAGACCCGGCGCCGGCTGGCCGCCGACGCGGAGGCCGCCCGCGCCGAGGCCGAGGCCACCCTGCTGCGCGCCCGCAAGGAGGCCGAGCGGCTGCTGACCGCCGCCTCCACGCAGGCCCAGGAGGCCACCGAGCACGCGGAGCGGCTGCGTTCGAGCACCACCGCCGAGGCCGAGCTGACCCGGCAGCAGACCCTGGACCTCGGCCGGGTGGCCGAGCAGCGGATCCAGGAGGCCGACGGGGCCCTGCGCGAGGCACGCGCCCAGGCCGAGAAGGTCCTCGCGGAGGCCAAGGAGAGCGCCGCCCGCCAGCTCGCCTCGGCGGAGTCGGTCAACGAGCAGCGCACCCGCACCGCCAAGGAGCAGGTGGCCCGGCTGGTCGGCGAGGCCACCAAGGAGGCCGAGACCCTGAAGGCGGAGGCCGAGCAGACCCTCGCCGACGCCCGCGCCGAGGTCGAGCGGCTGCGCACCGAGGCCACCGAGCAGGCCCGCGCCGCGGCGGCGGAGGACACCGCCGCCCAGCTCGCGAAGGCCGCCCGGACGGCAGAGGACGTACTGAACAAGGCCTCGCAGGACGCGCAGGCCACCACCCGCGCCGCGTCCGAGGAGGCGGAGCGGATCCGCCGCGAGGCCGAGGCGGAGGCGGAGCGGCTGCGCGCCCAGGCCGCAGCCACGGCCGACGAGCTCAAGGGCGCGGCCAAGGACGACACCGAGGAGTACCGGGCCCGTACGGTCGAACTCCAGGAGGAGGCGCGGCGGCTGCGCGGCGAGGCCGAGCAGCTGCGCGCCGAGGCCGTCGCCGAGGGCGAGCGGATCCGCGGCGAGGCCCGCCGTGAGGCCGTCCAGCAGATCGAGGAAGCGGCGAAGACCGCCGAGGAGCTGCTCGGCAAGGCCAAGGCCGACGCGGACGAGCTGCGCGCCGGTGCGAGCGCCGAGAGCGAGCGGGTCCGCGCCGAGGCCGTCGAGCGGGCCACCACCCTGCGCCGGCAGGCCGAGGAGACCCTGGAGCGCACCCGCGCCGAGGCCGACCGGCTGCGCGCCGAGGCCGAGGAGCAGGCCGAGGCCGTCCGCACCGAGGCGGACGCGGCGGCCCGCGCGCGGCGCGAGGAGACCGAGCAGGCCCTCGCCGCGAAGCGGACGGAGGCCGAGGAGGAGCTCGTACGCCTGCACGCGGAGGCGGAGAGCCGGCTGTCGACGGCCGAGCAGACCCTGCGCGACGCCCGCGGTGCGGCGGAGAACATCCGCCGGGAGACCACCGAGGAGACCGACCGGCTGCGCGCCGAGTCGGCGGAGCGGATCCGCACCCTCCAGGCGCAGTCGGAGGCGGAGGCCGAGCAGCTGCGCACCGAAGCGGCGCAGGACGCCGGTCGGGTCCGGGCCGAGGCCGAGCAGATCGCCGTACGGCTGCGCAGCGAGGCCGAGGCCGAGGCGGAGCGGGTGCGCTCCGAGGCGCAGGAGACTGCGGACCGGCTGCGCGCGGAGGCCAAGGCCGCCGCGGAACGGGTCGCCGAGGAGGCGGCCGAGGCGCTGGCCGCTGCCGCCGAGGAGGCGTCCCGGCGTCGCCGGGAGGCCGAGGAGACCCTGGCGTCGGCCCGTACCGACGCGGACAACGAGCGGGCGCAGGCCCGCGAGCAGAGCGAGGAGCTGCTCGCCGCGGCCCGCAGGCGCTCGGAGGAGGCGCAGGCCGAGGCGGCCCGCCTGACCGAGGAGGCGGAGCGGCGCGCCGCGGAGCTGGTTTCGGCGGCCGAGGCCACCGCCCAGCAGGTGCGCGATGCGGTGGCCGGTCTGCACGAGCAGGCCGAGGAGGAGGTCGCCGGGCTGCGCAGCGCGGCCGAGCACGCCGCGGAGCGGACGCGGACGGAGGCCGAGGAGGAGGCCGGCCGGGTCCGCAAGGACGCCTACGAGGAGCGCGAGCGGGCAACCGAGGACGCGAACCGGATCCGCAGCGAGGCGCGGGCCGAGACGGACGCGGCGAAGGCGCTGGCCGAGCGGACCGTCGGCGACGCGATCGCCGAGGCGGAGCAGCTGCGCAGCGACACCGCCGAGTACGCGCAGCGGGTGCGTACGGAGGCCACGGACGCACTGGCCGCGGCCGAGCGCGACGCGTCGCGGACCCGGGCCGACGCCCGCGCGGACGCGAACCGGATCCGCGGCGAGGCGGCGGAGTCCCTGGAGGCCTCCCGCGCCGAGGGCGGCCGGATCGTCGCCGAGGCGACGGCGGAGGCCGAGCGGATCACCGAGGAGACGCTCGCGGCGAACGCGGCCACCGTCGAGGTGGCCACCGCCGAGGCGGAGCGGCTCACCGCCGAGGCGGTCGCGGCCGCGGACGCCACGCGCGCCGAGGCGGCGAACACGCTGGACGAGGCCCGCGCGGAGGCGAACCGGCTGCGCAGCGACGCCGCCGAACAGGCGGACCGGCTCATCACCGAGGCCGCGTCCGAGGCCGAGCGGCTCACCGAGGAGACGCGCGCGGCGAACGAGGCGACGGTCGGCGAGGCGACGGCGAAGGCCGAGCGGCTCACCAAGCAGGCGGCCGACACGCTGGCCGCGGCCGAGCGGGACTCGGCGCGGATCCTGGTCGACGCCCGCACCGAGGGCGACCGCCTGGTCGACGAGACCCGTGCGGCCAACGAGCTGACGATCGGTGAGGCGGCGGCGGAGGCCGACCGGCTGCGGGCCGAGGCGGCCCAGGTCCTCGACGACGCCCGGGCGGAGGGCGGCCGGATCATCGGCGAGGCCACCGCGGAGGCGGACCGGGTCACCGTCGCGGCGAACGAGACGCTGGCGGCCGCCGAACGGGAGGCCGAGCAGACCCTCGACGAAGCGCGCGCGGAGGCGGGCCGACTGCGCAGCGAGGCCGCCGAGCAGGCGGACCGGCTCATCACCGAGGCCGCGACGGAGGCGGACAAGCTCACCGAGCAGACCCGCAAGGACAACGAGCGCACCGTCGGCGAGGCGGCCACCGAGGCCGAACGGCTACGGGCGGAGGCGTCGGAGGCGCTGTCCTCGGCGCAGGAGCACGCGACCCGGACCCGCGCGGAGGCCGAGCGGGTCAAGGCCGAGGCCGCGGCCGCGGCGGAGCGCACCCGTACGGAGGCCCGCGCCGAGTCCGAGCGGCTGCTGGACGAGGCCCGCGAGGAGGCCAACAAGCGGCGCACCGAGGCCGCGGAGCAGGTGGACCGGCTCATCACCGAGGCCGCGGCGGAGGCGGACAAGCTCGCCTCCGAGGCGCAGAAGCAGGCCCTCGCGGCGACGACGGCGGCCGAGGAGCAGGCGGACGCGATGGTCGACGCCGCCCGCAAGGAGGCCGTGCGGATCACCTCGGAGGCGACGGTCGAGGGCAACTCCCTGGTGGAGAAGGCCCGTACGGACGCGGACGAGCTGCTGGTCGGCGCGCGCTCCGACGCGGCGGCCATAAGGGAGCGGGCGGAGGAGCTGCGCGCCCGGGTCGAGTCCGAGGTCGAGGAGCTGCACGAGCGGGCCCGCCGGGAGTCGGCCGAGCAGATGAAGTCGGCCGGCGAGCGCGTGGACAAGCTGGTCCGTGCGGCGACCGAGCAGAGCGTGGAGGCCGAGGCCAAGGCCAAGGCCCTGGTGTCGGACGCGAGCAGCGAGGCGAGCAAGGTCCGCATCGCCGCGGTCCGCAAGGCGGAGGCGCTGCTGAAGGAGGCCGAGCAGAAGAAGGCCGAGCTGGCGCGTCAGGCCGAGCAGGCGCTCGCGGAGGCGAAGGCGGAGGCCGAACGGCTCGTCGAGGAGGGGCGGCGCGAGCTGGAGGTCCTGGTGCGCAGGCGCGAGGACATTCAGGCGGAGATCTCCCGTGTCCAGGACGTTCTTGAGGCGTTGGAATCATTCGAGGCGCCCTCGGGTGGCGGGAAGCCGGCGATCGGCGGCCAGGGGGCGGGGGGTGTGAAGGCCGGGGCGACCGCGGGTTCCACTCGTTCAGGTGGTAAGGCGTCGGACAGCTAGTCACGGTGGGAGATGTGTGTTCCTGATGAAGGTTCACACGAACGAGTGATAAGCATTCTGTCGCCTTGCCACTCAAAAGGGGTGTCATTGTCCAGATCAAACCGGGATTGACTCGATGACACGCCGCTCGGGCGCCTAGGATTCCCCCAACACCTCACGTAGCACCTCATCGGTCTCATTCGACAGGAACCCCATGAGCGACACTTCCTCCCCCTTCGGCTTCGAGCTCGTGCGGCGTGGTTACGACCGCGGTCAGGTGGACGACCGCATCAGCAAGCTGGTCTCGGACCGCGACAGCGCCCTTGGACGTATCAATGCCCTGGAAAAGCGGATCGAGGAGCTGCACCTCGAAACGCAGAACGCCCAGGCCCAGGTGAGCGACGCCGAGCCGTCCTACGCGGGTCTCGGCGCCCGGGTCGAAAAGATCCTGCGCCTCGCCGAGGAAGAGGCCAAGGACCTGCGGGAGGAGGCCCGTCGGGCGGCCGAGCAGCACCGCGAGCTGGCCGAGTCGGCCGCCCAGCAGGTGCGCAACGACGCCGAGTCGTTCGCCGCCGACCGCAAGACGAAGGCGGAGGACGAGGGCGTCCGCATCGTCGAGAAGGCCAAGGGCGACGCCGCCACCCTGCGCGCCGAGGCGCAGAAGGACGCGGCCTCCAAGCGCGAGGAGGCCGACGCCCTGTTCGAGGAGACCCGCGCCAAGGCCGCCCAGGCCGCCGCGGACTTCGAGACCAACCTGGCCAAGCGCCGCGAGCAGTCCGAGCGGGACCTGGCCTCGCGTCAGGCCAAGGCCGAGAAGCGCCTCGCGGAGATCGAGCACCGCGCCGAGCAGCTGCGCCTGGAGGCGGAGAAGCTGCGCACGGACGCCGAGCGCCGGGCCCGTCAGACCGTGGAGACCGCGCAGCGCCAGGCCGAGGACATCGTGGCCGACGCCAACGCCAAGGCGGACCGTATCCGCAGCGAGTCCGAGCGCGAGCTGGCGGCGCTCACCAACCGCCGCGACTCCATCAACGCCCAGCTGACCAACGTCCGCGAGATGCTGGCGACGCTGACCGGTGCGGCCGTCGCGGCCGCCGGCTCCCCGATCGACGACGAGCCGGTGACCCGGGGCGTTCCGGCGCAGCAGAGCCGCTAGTTCGCCGGTCGTTCGCGCACCGGCCGCTCCGTCCTGTCGAGGGGCACCTGCCCGAGGGCCTTATGCCACGTCTTTGAGGTGGCATAAGGCCCTCGGGCGTTCTAGCGTGAGGCGCATGATCGAGCTTGAGGGCCTTACGAAACGATTCGGCGCGAAGACCGCCGTGGACCACCTCAGCTTCCAGGTCAGACCGGGGGTGGTGACCGGCTTCCTCGGCCCCAACGGGGCGGGGAAGTCCACGACCATGCGCATGATGCTCGACCTCGACAACCCGACCAGCGGGACGGTCAGGATCGACGGCAGGCACTACCGGGACCTGACGGAACCGCTGAAGCACGTCGGTGCGCTGCTGGACGCGAAAGCGATGCACGGCGGCCGCAGCGCCTACAACAACCTGCTCTGCCTTGCCCAGTCGAACGGGATCCCCGAGCGCCGGGTCACCGAGGTACTGGATCTCGTGGGCCTGACGCCGGTGGCGAAGAAGAAGTCGAAAGGATTTTCGCTGGGTATGGCCCAGCGGCTGGGAATCGCCGCTGCGCTGCTCGGCGACCCGGAGATCCTGATGTTCGACGAGCCCGTCAATGGTCTGGACCCGGAGGGAATTCTCTGGATCCGCAATCTGATGAAGGGCCTGGCCGCCGAGGGGAGGACGATCTTCGTCTCCTCCCACTTGATGAGCGAAATGGCGCTGACGGCAGACCATTTGATCGTCATCGGCCAGGGAAAGCTTCTGGCCGACATGTCCATGGCTGATTTTATTCACCAGAACTCCCGCAGTTACGTCCGGCTCCGCTCACCGCAGCAGGAGCGGCTCAAGGACGTCCTGCACCAGGCCGGCATCACCGCCATCAGCGTCCCGGGCACCGGTGCGCTGGAGATCGACGGGGTCGCTTCGGAGCAGCTGGGCGAACTGGCCTCACAGCACGGGATCGTGCTGCACGAACTCAGCCCGCAACGGGCGTCACTGGAGGAAGCATTCATGCGGATGACGGCGGACTCCGTCGAGTACCACGCCCACGCGCCGGGAGCCCCGCAGGCCACGGGAGCCCCGCAGGCCCCGGGCGCCCCCGCCGTCCCGGCCGCTCCGGGCCCGGCCGAGGACGCCCCCGCGTGGGGCTCCGGCTTCGAGGCGAAGCGCAAGGGCGGGCAGTGACCATGTCCTTCCCCGCAGTGCTCCGGTCCGAGTGGACCAAGATCCGTACGGTGGCCTCCACCACGTGGACGCTGGTCGCCGCGCTCGTGGTCACGGTCGGCGTGAGCGCCGGCCTGTGCGCCGTCTTCAACGCCACCTTCACGGACATGCCCCAGGAGCAGCAGCTCACCTTCGACCCGACCCTGGCCAGCTTCGCCGGCATGACCCTCGGCCAGCTCGCCATGATCGTTTTCGGGGTCCTGGTCGTGGGCACCGAGTACGGCTCGGGCATGATCCGCACCTCGCTGGCCGCCGTCCCGCGGCGCGCACAGTTCCTGTTCGGCAAGCTGCTCGTGGCGACCGCGCTGGCACTCGTCGTGGGCCTGGTCACGAGCTTCCTGTCCTTCTTCCTCGGACAGGCCATCCTCGGCGACCACAGCATCGGCATCGACGAGCCCAACGTGCTGCGCGCGGTGGTCGGCGCCGGGCTCTACATGGCCATGATCGCCCTCTTCTCGATGGGCGTGGCGACGGTCCTGCGCAGCTCGATGCTCTCCCTCGGCATCCTGATGCCGTTCTTCTTCCTCGTCTCGACGATCCTCGGAGCCGTGAGCGCCACCCGGAAGGTCGCCCAGTACTTCCCGGACCAGGCCGGCTCCAAGATCATGCAGACGGTCCCGGGGGCGATGGACAGTGCCGAGGCGCCGTACGGCCCGTGGGGCGGCTTCGGGATCATGGCGTTGTGGGTGCTCGCCGCGGTGCTCGGCGGCTACCTCGTGCTGAGGAAGCGCGACGCCTGACGGCAATCCGCCGGGGTGGTGGGGAGGTGTGGGGTCCGTCTCACGGCGGACCCCGCGCCCCGATCCGCCCCAGGGCGGACACCGCCCGTACTACGGGTCATCCCCGGGTCGGTCTCAGGGGAGGCTCAGGGATCGGACGCGGGCGGAACCGGAACCCCCTCGATATCCTCTTAACCCTTACTCGGACGAAAACCGTCCGTCCGGCAAGGGGCAGAGCAATGATCGAGGCAGTCGGCCTGACCAAGCGCTTCGGCGCCAAGACCGCCGTCGACCAGCTGTCCTTCCAGGTCAGGCCAGGTCATGTCACCGGCTTCCTGGGACCCAACGGCTCCGGCAAGTCCACCACCATGCGCATGATCCTCGGTCTGGACCGGCCCACCTCCGGCCGGGTCACGATCAACGGCCTCCCCTTCCGGGAGCTGCCGAACGCCCAGCGGCACGTCGGCGCCCTGCTCGACGCCAAGGCCGTGCACGGCGGCCGGCGGGCGCGCACCCACCTGCTCTCGGTGGCCCAGCTCTCCGGCATCCCGGAGAAGCGGGTGGACGAGGTCCTCGCCGTGGTCGGTCTCCAGCACGTCGCACGCCAGCGTACGAAGGGCTTCTCGCTCGGCATGGGCCAGCGGCTCGGCATCGCCACGGCCCTGCTGGGCGACCCCCAGGTGCTCCTGTTCGACGAGCCGGTCAACGGGCTGGACCCCGAGGGCATCCTCTGGGTCCGCAACCTCATGCGGCAGCTCGCCGCCGAGGGCCGGACCGTCTTCGTCTCCTCGCACCTGATGAGCGAGATGGCGCTGACCGCCGACCACCTCATCGTGATCGGCCGGGGCCGGCTCCTGGCCGACATGGGCACCCAGGAGTTCATCACGCACAACTCGGCCGGATTCGCACGGGTGCGGGCGGCCGACACCGATCGGGATGGCCGGGACACGCTGGCGACGGCCCTGACCGAGGCGGGCGGCCGGGTGCTCCAGGAGACCGACGGAGCACTGCGCGTGACCGGCCTGGAGCTGCCCCGCATCTCCGACCTCGCCCACGGGGCCGGCGTACGGCTGTGGGAACTGTCCCCCCACCGGGCCTCGCTGGAGGAGGCCTACATGCGGATGACCCAGTCCTCCGTCGAGTACACCTCCACCGAGGACCCGCGGGCCGAACTGTGGGAGCCCGAGCCGCTGAGCGTCCCGGAGTGGGAGGAGGAGGCGCCCGCGCCGCAGATCCCGCAGGAAGGGTTCTTCGCTCCCCCGCCGCCCGGAGCCGGCGGCCGGCCCTTCCTGATGCCCGGCAGTGCAGCCGACCTCGCCGAAGCCGCCCGGAACACCACCGCAGACACCCGCAAGGACACCCGATGACCGGCCACCCGATGACTGGCCACCCGACGCCCGGCCACCCGACGCCCGGCCGCCCGACGCCCGTGACCGCGGCCGAGCCCTACAGCTCGCCGCTTCCGACGCCGCGCCCGCATCTGGGGCACGCGCTCGCCTCGGAGTGGACGAAGCTGATCTCGGTGCGCTCCACGGTGTGGACGCTCGGCTCGCTGGTGCTGCTCGTGGTCGGCGTCGGCCTGCTCGCCATCTCGCAGACCCGCGACGAGAACTACAACGAGATGCCGTTCACCACGCCGGCCGTCTTCGGGCTGCTGATCGGGCAGCTCTCGGTGATGGTGCTCGGGGTGCTGACGATCACCTCCGAGCACGGGACCGGGCTGGTCCGCACCACCTTCACCGCGGCCCCGGACCGCTACCGCGTGCTGACGGCGAAATACCTCGTCTCGGCCCTCGCCTGCTTCACCGCCACCGCCGGGTCCGTCTTCGTGGTCGGCGTCGCCGCGGCCATCGCGCACGGCGGCCCCGCCGCGGGGGCGCACTCCGGCCACGAGTGGGTCTCCGGGCTCGCGGGCTGCGTCTACGTGACGCTGCTGGGCGTGCTCGCCCTGGCCGTCGGGGCGCTCGTACGGCACTCGGCCGGGGCCATCGCCGTCATGATCGGCGTCGTCACCCTGCCGCCGGTGGTCGGCGGAATACTGAGCGCCTGGCAGGCCACCGCCTCGCTCGGGACGGCGGTCCTGCAGCACAACGCCCCGGTGGCGCTGATGCAGCTGTTCGGCATGGCGAACGGCGGTGGCCCCGACACCGAGTCGCTGCCCGGCACTCTGTCCCAGATGCTGCTGATCACGGTGGTGACGGGAGCCGCGGTGGCGGCGTCGTACGTGGTGGTCGGCCGCCGGGACGTCTAGGGGGTGGCTCGCCGACCGGGCCGGGCTCGCGGCGCCCGGCACCGCGTCTCGGCGCGCCGTCCCCGTCAGTACCGCGGGGCGTTACGGGACCGCTGCACCCGCGAGGTGCGGCGGTCCTTCGCGTTCCAGCAGGCCTTGTGCCAGTGACGGCGGTCGTCGACGCCGCCGTACTCCGGCCACGCCACCAGGTGCGGGGTGCCCGAGGGGATCTCCTGGTCACAGCCCGGGCAGCGGTAGCGCTTGCCCGCCGCGCTCGCGCCCGCGACGTGCCGGACCTTCCATTCCTCGCCCTGGTACTCCTCGGTCCGTTCCAGCCCGAACCGGTCCAGGCCGCCCGCGCCCGGGTCCGGTCGGTCGGCTGGATTCCCGCCGCCCCTGGGGCGGTTGTGGCGCGGTGACACGTATACCTCACGAATGGGCGGACGGAAGTGACTTTCTCCCAGACTACGCGCAGCGAGGACGGGTACCCGCAGGGTGGCTGACAGAGGCCGCCCGGAGGGCGGTGACTGGCCTGACTATCCCAATAACTTTCCTGTCAGGCCGTGCCTTTGGCACGTGTCAGACGTTGTTGCCGTCAGAAGAACCGGTCCACCTGGGGGAGGCCGCGTCAGCCACGAGGAGGCTAAGGGCGATGCGCGTAGGAGCGTTTGTACTGGCGGCCCAGTTCCCGGGTCAGGGGCAGGGGGAGGCGCTGCACCGGGCGGTGCGGACCGCCGAGGTGGCCGAGGAGGCCGGTCTCGACGCGGTCTGGCTCGCCGAGCACCACTTCGTCCCGTACGGGGTGTGCCCCTCGGCGGTGACCCTGGCGGCCCTGCTGCTGGGCCGGACCCGGCGGCTGCGGGTGGGCACGGCGGTGAGCGTACTGCCGACCGCGCATCCGGTGGCCCTCGGCGAGCAGGCGGCGCTGCTGCACCTCACCGCGGGGGGCCGGTTCACCCTGGGGGTGGGCCGGGGCGGGCCGTGGGTGGACCTGGAGGTGTTCGGGGGCGGCCTGGACGCGTACGAGAACGGCTTCCCGGAGGCACTGGACCTGCTGCGGCGCTGGCTGGCGCAGCCGCGGGTCTCGGCTGCCGGCGAGCGGTACGGCTTCCGCGAGGTGGCTGTCGTACCGCGCCCGTCGGAGGCGCTGGACGGGGACGGATCCGGGCCGGAAGTGATCGTCGCCTGCACCTCCCCCGCGTCGGTCCGGCTGGCCGCGGAGCGCGGGCTGCCGATGCTGCTCGGGATGCACTGCGGGGACGAGGACAAGGCGGAGATGGTAGCGCTGTACCGGCGTACGGCCGCGGCGGCGGGCCACTCGCCGGACGCTCCGCACGTGTCGGCGGGCGTGTGCCAGCTGGCGGACCGGACGGTGGACGCCCGGGAAACGCTGATGAAATCGATGCCGGGCTGGCTGAAACAGGGACTGGACGCACACGTGACGGTGGACGGGCGGCTGCGCTCGATGCGGGACCCGGTGGCCTACACGGAGCTGCTGTGTGATCTGCATCCCGTGGGGACCCCGCGGCTGGCCGCGGACCGCTTGGCGGCGACGTCCGAGCGGACTGGCATCACGCGGTTCGCGCTGCTGACGGAGGGCTCGGGCGATCTCGCCGCGACGGAGGAGAACGTACGGCGCCTCGGCGCCGAGGTCCTGCCCCGCCTCGGCTGAGAGCCGGCCGGAACTGCTGCCGCTCCGGTATCAGTGCACCTCCCGCGATGGATACGGAGCGGCAGCGGAGTACGGGGATTGCGGGTGGAGCGGATGACGCGGTGGCGCGGGTGGCCTGGTCGGACCGCGCTGTGCCGGTCCGGCTCGGCCCTGCTGGTGCGGGCTTCTCCTGCTGGTCCTACTGGTACGGCTGGTCCGGCTGGTGGTGCGTCCGGTCCTAGCAGTCCCGCAGTTCCGGCGACTGGTTGAGCAGCTGG
Organism: Streptomyces sp. NPDC044571; assembly: GCF_040647115.1. Lineage (NCBI taxonomy): Bacteria > Bacillati > Actinomycetota > Actinomycetes > Kitasatosporales > Streptomycetaceae > Streptomyces > Streptomyces sp. NPDC044571. The sequence continues at coordinate 47,074 of NZ_JBEZBN010000013.1, read as the reverse complement.
CCGCGGATCGACGTGAACTTGGCCAGCCTGTCGTCCACCGAAGCATCCAGCGGGAAGACGGCCACACGGTGACAGTTCTGGAAGGCCAGCCGGACCCCGAAGTGCCGCTGCAGCGCACCACGTATCGCGTCACTCGCGAGGGCGCGCAGCAGCTGCCCGCGCGCCTGCTCGTCGGGCGGCGGCGTCTGGTTGTCGGCGAACTCTCCACCGTCGACCTTCAGCTGGGCCACCAGCGAGCTGATCATCTCCCAGGCATAGGGCAGGGAGGTCCGGACGCAGTCGACGAAAGCGGCTTCGTCGACCTCGCCTCGCTCGGCCTGTTCGAGTAGGGCCGGTGAGACGTCGAGCGACATGGGTTCTCCTCTCGCGACCCCGGCGTTTGGGTTGCCGGAGTCTTACGGGCAGGGAAGGAGGCCGCGACGCAGCGTGCACGCTCGGCAACCTCCCGCTCACCACGGTAGGCGCCCCTCGGGTGCCGCACCAGGAGAATGCGCATACAACGCGCCATCGGCGAAGGGGGCTTTCGGGGGCGAATCGCGTGGAGGCGGGTCGGTCGAGTAGCGTTGCCGACCATGCGTCTCGTCATTGCCCGCTGCTCCGTCGACTACGCGGGCCGGCTCACCGCCCATCTGCCCTCGGCACCCCGTCTGATCCTCGTGAAGGCCGACGGCAGTGTCTCGATCCACGCGGACGACCGGGCGTACAAACCGCTCAACTGGATGTCGCCGCCGTGCACCCTCAAGGAGGGGAGCGGGGATGACGCCGGCGTCTGGACGGTGGTCAACAAGGCGGGCGAGAAGCTCATCATCACCATGGAGGAAGTCCTCCATGACTCCTCCCACGAGCTGGGCGTCGACCCGGGCCTGATCAAGGACGGCGTCGAGGCGCACCTGCAGGAGCTGCTGGCGGACCGGATCGACACGCTGGGCGAGGGCTACACCCTGATCCGGCGCGAGTACATGACGGCGATCGGCCCGGTGGACATCCTGTGCCGGGACGCCTCCGGCGGGACGGTGGCGGTGGAGATCAAGCGCCGCGGCGAGATCGACGGCGTCGAGCAGCTGACCCGCTACCTGGAACTGCTGAACCGGGATCCGCACCTGGCGCCGGTGCGGGGCGTGTTCGCGGCGCAGGAGATCAAGCCGCAGGCCCGTGTGCTGGCCGCTGACCGCGGGATGGACTGCGTGGTCCTGGACTACGACGCCCTGCGCGGCATCGAGGACGACAAGCTCCGCCTGTTCTGAGTCCCGGCTCGCCGGGCGGTAGGTCCGGCCGTGGCGTGGTAGTGGCACCGCGCACAACTGTCCATCGGGGCGCCTGCGTCGGCGCGACCCGGCTCGGCCGTCCGCCGTCGGCGTCGAGGCCGCCCCGGACAGGGAGCGGTCTCCGTCGGCGCCCGTTCATGCCGGCTGCGCGCGATCCGACCCGGGCCGGGCCTCATGCGCCCGGCTGCCGGCTGCGTCTCACCTCCTTGCAAGGAGGGCACGCGCATGTCCACACCACCGCAACCCCCCTCGTCCCCCGAGCCTTACCCGCGCGGGGGAGGCCAGGGGCCGCCCGGGCCGCCCGGACCCGGGGCGGACCGCAGGGACCGTACGCGCCGCCGCCCCCGGACAGCAGGGCTGGTACGCGCAGCCGCCCGCCGGACAGCAGGGCTGGTGCGCGCCGTCGTCCCGGAAGACCAACCGGCTGGCCATCGTGGCGTTCCGGCCGGAGCGCGACAGCAGCGGCAAGGTCACCGCCCCGGGCTCCACCGACGTGTCGGACGTCCGCGTGGGGGGCTGCTTCAACACGGACGACGATCTGGCGGATTACAAGAACCCGAACGGCGCCCAGGCCGCCTTGACGGTGCGCGTCGTGCCGTGCGACCAGTCCCACAAGGCCGAGGTGTACGGCGTCTTCGACCTGGACGACAGGCCGTACCCGGGCAAGGAGGCGGTCTTCGCGGCCGCCGAGAAGAAGTGCGGCGGCACGGCGCTCACCGACTACGTGGGCGAGGCCGCGAAGCTCCCGGAATCGCTGGGGTCCTCCTATTACACCGCGGACTCCAACAGCTGGGACGCCGGCGACCGCGAGGTGACCTGCTTCGTCGCCGACAGCGGCGGCCCGAGCACCGGTTCGGTCCGCGTCCCCGGCTCCTGAGCCGCCGCCGGGGAGGGGGGCGGGAGGCGGCTTCCACCGGCCCGGGGGGCGGGCCCTCAGGTACTCGACGGGCTGCCGACGGGGCCGGTCGTGGGGGGCGGCGTGGTCGGGGGAGCCTGGGTCGTCGGGTCCGTGGACGGCGTCGGCTTGGGGTCCGGGCTCGGCGGATTCGACGTGGGCCTCGACCCCGTGGTCGAGGGTGTGCGGGACGGGGGCGTCGGCCCCGTGGCCGGCTTGCGCGACGGGGTGCGGGGCGACTGGTTCGGGTCCGGGCTGAGGCCCGGTTCCGGGGAGGCCGGCTCGGAGGCGTCCCCGGCCGGTGCCCCAGGATCCGGTGCAGGAACGTTCCCGCCACTCTCCGGTGTCCCCGGCAGGGACGACGCAGGGGTCGAGGAGACCGCCGGGCCACCGCCTGTCGGCGCCTCGGAGTCCGACGAGGACATGGCGAGGCTCACCACCGTGCCCAGCACCGCCACGGTCAGCGCCCCCGCCGCCGCCAGCAGCACCGGCTTGCGGCGCGACTCCCGGGCCGGCGGCTCGGGCCTGGCGATCGGGGCGGGCGCCGGCTTCGGGTTGAGGGGGAAGGCCTCCTCGAACACCTCGGACAGCGTCGACGGCTCCGCCCGCTTGATCACCGGCACCACCGGCGCCACGCGCGCGGTCACCGGCAGGGCCGCCGTCACGGCCTCCGAAGACCGCGCCGCCGGCGAAGCCGCCGCAGCCGCAGGCGGCTCCAGGCGCAGCGGCGGCGACACCTGGACGCCCGCCGCCTCCCGGTCCGCGACGAGCGCCAGCGCCCGCCGCCCCGCGACCGTGCCCCGCTTGTCCGCGAGTGCGCCCCGCAGCCCGATCGACGCCTCCAGCTCGGCGCGCGCCCGGTCCAGCCGGCCCTCACACAGCGCGAGCACCCCGAGCTCGTGGTGGAAGTACGCCTGCTCCGCGACCTCTCCCGCCTTGCGCGCGGCCTCCGCGCCCGAGCGGAGCACCCGCTCCCACGCCTCCCAGTGCCGGGAGGCCGCGAAGGCCGGCGCCGCCGTACGGGCCAGCAGCACCGCGGCCACCACATCCGCTCCGGCGAGGGCCGCGACCACCGCGTCGGCCTCCGCCGCGACGCGCTCAGGGGCCACCGAGGCGTGCCCGGTCCACCAGGCGTAGTGGCGGGCCGCCGTACGGGCCTCTTCCGCCGCGGTGTCCCCGTAGCCGGCCTCCTCCAGCTGCCGGGCCACCCCGGCGGCGAGCCGGTACCGGGTGCCGACCGGGGTCACCAGCCCGCCGGCCAGGAGTTCGGCGACGGCCGCGTCCGCGTGGGTGTCCCCCACCAGTGCGGGCAGGTGGGCGTGGTGCGGCAGTTCACCGCCGAGCGCGCACGCGATCCGCAGCGCCGCCCGGGCCGATTCGCTGGCCCGCGAGGCCAGCAGCTCGGCGGGGGCCGCGCCCTCGGCCAGCGTCGGCAGCGGCACCTGGGCGGCGTCGCGCGGCCGTTCCTCGAAGACTCCGGGCTCCTCGTCGTCGTCCTCGGCCGAGAGCCGGTTCAGCTCGTCGCGCTGCCGCAGCAGCGCGGCCGCCTGCACGAAGCGCAGCGGCAGCCCTTCGGAGGCGAAGCGCAGGTCGGCCGCCCAGGCGGTCTCCTCGTCGGTCAGCGCCCGGCCGAGCCCGGCTTCGAGCAGGTGCAGGCACTCGGTGCGGCCCAGGCCGCCGAGGAAGACCTCTTCCAGGTGGGAGTCGTCGGAGGGGGCCCGGGTATCGGGCGTGGCGGCCAGCAGGTAGGCGCATTCGGGGGTGGCGCGCAGCAGCTCGTCGAGGGCGCTCCCGCCCATCTCCAGGTCGTCGAGGAGCACGATGGCGCCGATGTCCCGTACGCGGGCGAGGAGTTCGGTCCGCTCCGGCCGTTCCAGGGAGGCCTCGAACACGGCCGCGTGCAGCGCGTGGAGCAGCTCACCCGGCTGCTGGTGCCCGTGGCCGCTGAGGCGTACGACCCCGTCGGGCGCCATGCCCGCGCAGTCGGAGGCGACCGCGTCGAGCAGGGCGGTGCGGCCGGATCCGGCGGGACCGGTCAGCCGTACGGAACGACCCCGGCCCAGCAGCCGTACAAGCCGCTCCCGTTCCTCCTCGCGCCCCAGCAGCGGGGCGGCCGGGACGACAGCTCCGGGCAGGGCGGGCGGACGGGCGGCGGCGTCCTGGGCGGTTCGGGAGGCCGCGTCGCGCTTGGGCGGGCGGCCGCCGCCGGTGCCGGGGCGGCGCGGCTCGATCTCGCTGCCGTCGACGGGATTGACCGTGAGGGTGAAGTCCCCGGCGGTGAGGGTGACGACCCGCGCCGCGGGTGTCGGCGAAGAAGCGGAGGACGCCGCAGGCGTCGGCGGTACGGGTCCTTCCGCCGCCCCGGATGCTCCCGTGGAAGGCTCCTGCGGATGGGCCTGCCCCTGTGTACGGTCCATGACCAAGTCCCCCGATCGCGCCCTGCGCCTCGCCGTCTTGCCGCCCGGCCTTCGCACATGCCGCTGTCGCTACTGGTCCGGTTTCCGCCCGAACCCTAGACGGTGGCCGGTCCTACGGGGAACCGCAGGGGTGCCATCACCACCGGACCGTTACGTTTCCGCAGGAAACGCAAACGGAATCCGGCCTCAGACCCGCGGGAGGGATTCCGCTTCCAGGCCGCCCTCGATCGCGAGGATCCGGTGCAGCCGGGTCGCGACGAGGAGCCGCTGCATCTGTGGCGGCACCCCGCGCAGGACGAGGCGCCGCCCCGTCCGGCCGGCCCTCCGATGGGCGCCCATGATCACGCCGAGGCCGGTCGCGTCCCAGGAGTCGAGCCCGGTGAGGTCGAGGACGAGGTCGCCGTGGCCGTCGTCGAGGGCGGCATGGAGGGCCGTACGGGCGTCCGCCGCGCTGCGCACGTCGAGGCGGCCCCCGACAGCGAGTTCGGCGTGGTCGCCCCTGATGTGCATGTGTGCTCCCGGCAGTCCTGCGTACGTATGGTCCGACTGGTCCGTGGTCGACAACTCTCACTGCAACTGACTGCCACGCGGGCAGGGAAGTTGCCGACCGTGAGCGAACCGATACCTAATTCACCCGTGCGGGTGCTGGCATTCGAACAAGGGCGCTCGATCGCTCAGTGCTTGTAGAAGCCCTGCCCGGTCTTGCGGCCGAAATCACCCGCGTCCACCATGCGGCGCATCAGCTCCGGCGGCGCGAACTTCTCGTCCTGGGACTCGGTGTAGATGTTGCTGGTCGCGTGGAGCAGGATGTCCACGCCGGTGAGGTCGGCGGTGGCCAGCGGGCCCATCGCGTGACCGAAGCCCAGCTTGCACGCGATGTCGATGTCCTCGGCGGACGCCACGCCCGATTCGTACAGTTTCGCGGCCTCGACGACGAGCGCGGAGATCAGACGGGTCGTCACGAAGCCGGCCACGTCGCGGTTGACGACGATGCACGTCTTGCCGACCGACTCGGCGAACGCGCGGGTGGTGGCGAGGGTCTCGTCGCTGGTCTTGTAGCCGCGGACCAGCTCGCACAGCTGCATCATCGGGACGGGCGAGAAGAAGTGCGCGCCGACGACCCGCTCCGGACGCTCCGTCACCGCGGCGATCTTGGTGATCGGGATGGCGGAGGTGTTGGACGCGAGGATCGCGTCGTCCCGTACGAGCTTGTCGAGCGAGCGGAAGATCTCGTGCTTGACCTCAAGCTTCTCGAAGACGGCCTCGACGACGATGTCGGCGTCGGCGACCGCGTCGAGGTCGGTGGTCGTGCTGATGCGGGCGAGCGCGGCCTGCGCGTCCTCGGCCGTCATCTTGCCCTTGGAGACGAACTTGTCGTAGGAGGCCTTGATGCCGTCGGTACCGCGCGTCAGGGCGGCGTCGGTGACGTCGCGCAGCACGACGTCCCAACCCGCCTGAGCGGAGACCTGAGCAATCCCCGAACCCATCAGCCCTGCACCGATGACGGCGAGCTTCCCAGCCACTGCACACCCCTCGTTCTCAAACGGCCCGGTCTCGTAGCCTCTCCGGCGGAGACTAGCGCTCGCGGGCGGCGGTGTGACCGTGAAGTAACACGCGTCACGTCTCAGATGACGGACATCACACCGGTCCGGCCCACCACCCGGCTCCCGGCGCCGAGTTCACCCGCCGTCACCGACGGCCCCCGCCGAGGATCCGCTCCTCCGGCTCCTCCAGCCGATCGGCTTCCCGCGCCGCGGCCGGCGCTTGGCCCAGGTCGAGGTGCCATCCGGCCGCGGGCGACGATCGCCGCCCGGATCCGCAGCCAGAGCGCCGCGCCGCCGTCCGCCGCGCCGGGCTCCCCCCGCTCCAGCGCCTCGTGGACCGCGCGAGCCTTGGCCCACACCTCGGCGGCCTCCGCCGAGTCGCGGGGGTGGCGCGCGGCGAGGAAGGCCGCCGTCACATCGGGCCACTTCGCCGTTTCGGCCCGCTGCCAGAGGGCAATACGTCTGCCAACCGTACGTATCCCCTCTTCCGGGCCGATCCGGCCCACGGCGGGACGATGGGGCAGGGCGGCCGGGGAGCGCGTGGGGTTTTCCGGGGCGGCTCACTACGCTGGCCGCATGGTGAACCTCACACGCATCTACACCCGCACCGGCGACAAGGGCACGACCGCCCTCGGCGACATGAGCCGTACGGCCAAGACCGACCTGCGGATCTCGGCGTACGCCGACGCCAACGAGGCCAACGCGGCCATCGGCACCGCGATCGCCCTCGGCGGCCTGCCCGCGGAGGTCGTGAAGGTCCTGGTCCGGGTGCAGAACGACCTGTTCGACGTCGGCGCCGACCTGTGCACCCCGGTGGTGGAGAACCCGGAGTACCCGCCCCTGCGCGTCGAGCAGTTCTACGTGGACAAGCTGGAGGCCGACTGCGACCGCTTCAACGAGCAGTTGGAGAAGCTGCGCAGCTTCATCCTCCCCGGCGGCACCCCGGGCGCGGCCCTGCTGCACCAGGCCTGCACCGTGGTCCGTCGCGCCGAGCGCTCCACCTGGGCGGCGCTGGAGGTGCACGGCGAGACGATGAACCCGATGACCGCCACCTACCTGAACCGCCTGTCCGACCTCCTGTTCATCCTGGCCCGGACCGCGAACAAGGAGGTCGGGGACGTGCTCTGGGTCCCCGGCGGCGAGCGCTAGAGACCGCTTAGCGGGCGGGCCCGGCTCCCGCCGGGGCCTTGCGCGGCCAGATCGAGTAGGTCGCCGCGACCACGGTGTGGATGACGAACACCCGCAGGGCGGCGATCTGCCAGGCCCGCAGCCCCCCGGTGTCCGCCGCGTCGCCGACGTACCAGACCGCCGCCTGGAGCAGTCCGAGCGCGACGGCCGCTCCGGCCAGGGTCCGGACCCACAGCTTCCACTCGTGGGCGGCCCGGGCCTTGCCGTACATCGGGCCGGGCGGCTTCGGCCCCTCGCCGAACCGGTACGCGGCGTGCCGGTCGAGCCATTTCACCGTGTACGGGCCGTAGCCGACGGTGTAGCCGAGGTAGAGCGCGGCGAGGCCGTGCGTCCAGCTCGGCTCCCCGCCGTTCTTCAGGTCCAGGGTCGTGGCCACGAGCAGCGCCAGCTCCAGCAGGGGTTCGCAGAGCAGGACCGCCGCTCCCAGCTTCGGCATCCGCGCCAGGTAGCGCAGGGCCAGTCCGCCGGCCAGCAGCACCCAGAAGCCGATCTCGCAGGCGATGATCAGGGCGACGAGCACGTGGCTCCCCTTTCCGCTCGGTTCCTCGAAAAGCCCACTCCTCCCAGGGTCCCGGCCGCCGCCGTGCTCCTCTTCGTCGCGGGAGACGAAGAGCGACTGCATCCTTCGGTGTAGTCCGGGGCCCGGCTCTCCACCGCTGTGCCGAGGCCGCGTCCTTCCCGGACCGTGTTGGATGGGACCGTGACCAGGACCGCCGACCCGCACCGCGCCTTCCGGCCGCGGACCGCCTTCCGGCCGCACCCCGCCTTCCGGCCGCACCCCGCCTTCCGGCCGCACCCCGTCTTCCGGCCGCACCGCCACGACGTCCTGCTCGCCGCGCTGAGCGTCCTCGCGGGGGTGGTCCTGTGGGGGCTCGGCATCTACAGCACCGGCAACCGGCACTTCTTCCCCGCCTGGGCCGCGCTGGTCCCCCTCCTCGCCCTCGGTGCCGTCAGCCTGCTGCGCCGCACCGCCCCCCGGGTCGGGGTGGTCGTCGGCACGGTCGGGGTGATCGCCGACCAGTTCACCGTGGGGAACCTGGGCACCGTCCTGATCTTCACGGACTTGATGTACGCGGCCGTGGTCTACGGGAAACCCTCGATGGCCCGCCGGCTACCGGTCTCCACCGGCCTGGTCACCGCCGCCGTCACCATCGCCTCCGTGGCCTGGCTGCGCACCCCGCAGGCGCTGATGATCGGCGTGATCACCGGCATCGTGAGCTTCGGCCCCGCCCTGACCGGAGCCACCCTGCGCAACCACCGCGAGGCCGCGGAGGCCGCCCGGCTGCGGGCCGAGCAGACCGCGCTGCTGGCCGAGATGGACCGCCACCAGGCGGTGGTCGCCGAGCGCGCCCGGATGGCCCGCGAGCTGCACGACATGGTGGCCAACCACCTGTCCGCCATCGCGATCCACTCCACCGCCGCGCTCTCCATCGACTCCCCCGCCACCAGCCGCGAGGCCCTCGGGGTGATCCGGGAGAACAGCGTGGAGGGGCTGGCCGAAATGCGCCGGCTGATCGGGCTGCTGCGGGACGCGGGCGCCGAGCAGGAGCCGGCCGCCACGCCTTCGCTCGCCGGACTGGACGCCCTGCTGGGGCAGGCCCGTGTCAACGGCTCGGCGAGCGGGCTGGATTTCGTACTCCGTGACGAGCGGCCGCCCGGGCAGCCGGTCCCGGCTCCGGTGGAGCTGGCCGCCTACCGGATCGTGCAGGAGTCGCTGACCAACGCCCTCAAGCACGCGGCGCCGGGCACGGTCCGGGTCGGGGTGTCGCATGCGGACGGGCTGCTGACCGTACGGGTGGAGTCGCCGTACGGGGACCGGCCGGGCCCCCGCGCGCCCGGCTCGGGCGCCGGGCTGGTCGGCATGCGGGAGCGGACGGAACTGCTGGGCGGCCGGTTCGAGGCGGGCCGGGCGGGATCGGTGTGGCAGGTGCGGGCGGTCTTGCCCGCGGAGGAGAAGGCGGTGACCGGGTGACGATCCGGGTGGTGGTGGCGGAGGACCAGAGCGCGGTGCGGGCCGGGCTGGTGCTGATCCTGCGCAGCGCCGGTGACATCGAGGTGGCGGGCGAGGCCGCGGACGGGGAGGAGGCGGTGCGTCTGGCACGGGAAATGCGGCCGGATCTCGTCCTCATGGACGTGCAGATGCCGCGGCTGGACGGCGTGTCGGCGACCCGCCAGGTGGTGGCGGAGGGGCTGGCCGACGTCCTGGTGCTGACCACCTTCGACCTCGACGCGTACGTGTTCGGCGCGCTGCGGGCGGGGGCCGCGGGCTTCCTGCTGAAGAACGCGGACGCGGCCGAGCTGATCGAGGCGGTACGGACCGTCGCACGCGGCGAGGGCCTGATCGCCCCGGCGGTGACGCGGCGGCTGATCGCCGAGTTCGCGGCCCCGCAGCCGGTGCGGCCCTGCGTGCCGCCCGAGCGTGCCGCTGCGGTGGCCTCGCTGACGCGCCGGGAGCGGGAGGTGCTGGGCTGCCTGGGCGACGGACTCGCGAACGCGGAGATCGCGGTGCGGCTGGAGATGGCGGAGGCGACGGTGAAGACGCACGTCAGCCGACTGCTGGGGAAGCTGGAGCTGCGCAGCCGGGTCCAGGCGGCGGTGTTGGCAAGGGAGTTGGGGCTCCAGCAGGACTCCGGCGAGCCGGGCTGACAGGAGGTCTGGACCTCTTGACGCTTGGTCCAGACCTTTCTACGCTCGCCGCAACTGTGGTGAGCGTGCCATGACAACACGCTCACGGGCGGCGCAGGTCCCATCCCCAGTCGTAGTCGGCCCCACGGCCACGACGGACCTACGAAGGAGCACCCTTGAGCACAGCACCCCCACCCCGCTTCCGACTGATCCGACGGCTCGCCGCGACCGTGGCCGCCTTCGCCCTGCCCGTCGCGGGGCTCGTGGCCCTGGCCGCCCCCGCCGAGGCCGCCGCCTCGGCGACGGCGACGTACACGAAGGTCTCCGACTGGGGCTCCGGCTTCGAGGGCAAGTGGACGGTGAAGAACACCGGCACCACCACCCTCACCAGCTGGACCGTGGAGTGGGACTACCCCGCGGGGACGACCGTCACCTCGGCCTGGGACGCCACCGTCACCAGCTCCGGCACCCACTGGACCGGCAAGAACGTCGGGTGGAACGGCACCCTGGCCCCCGGGGCCACGGTCAGCTTCGGCTTCAACGGCGCCGGCCCGGGCGCCCCCAGCGGCTGCAAGATCAACGGCGGCTCCTGTGACGGCGGCACCACCCCCACCGACAGCCCGCCGTCGGCCCCCGGCACCCCGACCGCGAGCGGGGTCACCGACACCTCGCTGACCCTCGGCTGGACCGCCGCCACCGACGACAAGGGCATCAAGAACTACGACGTCTACCGCGGCGGCACCAAGATCGCGACCGTCACGGGCACCAGCTTCGGCGACTCCGGCCTGACCAAGGGCACCACGTACGCGTACAGCGTGACCGCCCGCGACACCGCCGGCCAGACCGGCCCGTCCTCCGGCACCCTCTCGGTCACCACGACCGGCGGCGGCACCACTCCCCCGGACCCGGGCGGCAAGGTCAAGCTCGGCTACTTCACCGAGTGGGGCGTCTACGGCCGCAACTACCACGTGAAGAACCTGGTGACCTCCGGATCCGCCGCGAAGATCACCCACATCAACTACGCCTTCGGCAACGTGCAGGGCGGCAAGTGCACCATCGGCGACTCCTACGCCGACTACGACAAGGCCTACACCGCCGACCAGGCCGTCGACGGCGTCGCCGACACCTGGGACCAGCCGCTGCGCGGCAACTTCAACCAGCTGCGCAAGCTCAAGGCCAAGTACCCGGGCATCAAGGTGCTGTGGTCCTTCGGCGGCTGGACCTGGTCCGGGGGCTTCGGCCAGGCCGCGGCGAACCCGGCCGCCTTCGCCGACTCCTGCTACAGCCTGGTCGAGGACCCGCGCTGGGCGGACGTCTTCGACGGCATCGACATCGACTGGGAGTACCCGAACGCCTGCGGGCTGTCATGCGACACCAGCGGCGCCGCCTCCCTGAAGAACGTGCTCTCCGCCCTGCGCGCCAAGTTCGGCGGCAGCAACCTGGTCACCGCCGCGATCTCCGCGGACGGCTCCAACGGCGGCAAGCTCGACCTGGCCGACTACGCGGGCGCCGCGCAGTACGTCGACTTCTACAACGTCATGACCTACGACTTCTTCGGCGCGTGGGACGCCAAGGGCCCGACCGCCCCCCACTCCCCGCTCACCTCCTACGCCGGCATCCCGATCGCCGGGTTCAACTCCGAGGCCGCCATCACGAAGCTCAAGGGCAAGGGCATCGCCGGCGCCAAGCTCAACCTCGGCATCGGCTTCTACGGCCGCGGCTGGACCGGCGTGACCCAGGACGCCCCCGGCGGCGCCGCCACCGGGCCCGCCGCGGGCACGTACGAGCAGGGCATCGAGGACTACAAGGTGCTCAAGGGCAGCTGCCCCGCCACCGGGACCGTCGCCGGCACGGCCTACGCCAAGTGCGGCAGCAACTGGTGGAGCTACGACACCCCCGCCACCATCGCCGGGAAGATGACCTGGGCCAGGCAGCAGGGCCTCAAGGGCGCCTTCTTCTGGGAATTCAGCGGCGACACCGCGAACGGCGAGCTCGCCAACGCGATCCACACCGGACTGCAGTGAACCCCACACCGCCCCGGTGACATGACGAAGCCGGGGAGACGGGTCCGCCCCCGTCTCCCCGGCTTCTTCGCGTACCGAAGGCGGTGTCCGCGCCTACGCGACGTTCACCCTCTGCCCCGGAGGCGCCGCCTCCAGCCAGGCCAGGAAACCGGTCAGCGCGTCCTCGCTCATCGCCAGCTCCAGCCGGGTCCCCCGGTGGAGACAGCCGAGCACGACGGCGTCGGACAGCAGCGCCAGCTCCTCCTCGCCCTCGGGGGCGCGGCGGGCGATCACCTCGATGGAGGCCCGCTCCAGCAGCCGGCGCGGCCGGGGCGAGTACGAAAAGACGCGGAACCAGTCGATCCGGTCACCGCTGTAGCGGGCCACCCCGTACACCCAGCCCTTGCCGGAGACGTCGGGCTCCTCGGAGACGCCCCAGCGCAGACTGCAGTCGAAGGTGCCGCCGGAACGCTGGATGAGTCTGCGGCGCAAGCCGAACACAAACAGCCCGATCACCACCAGGGCTACGACCAGGCCGCTCACAAGCAGAGCGAGGAGCATCTTTCACCGACCTCCTCGCTCATCGACATACCGCACACGAAAAAGCACCTGCATCGCCTCAGCCGCGACCCGGTCTGGAAAATTCCAGAACCGGACCGCGGCTGAGGTCTCACACCTGTTCGGTTACGGGGCTCAGTGCCCCGTGACCGCGCGCAGCCGGACATCGGCGCGACGCTCGGCGGCCGCATCGGCCTCCGACTTCGCGCGCTCCAGTGCCCGCTCCGCCCGCTGGACGTCAATCTCGTCGGCGAGCTCGGCGATCTCGGCCAGCAGGGACAGCTTGTTGTCCGCGAACGAGATGAATCCGCCGTGCACCGCGGCGACGACAGTGTCGCCCTCGCTGGTACGGATGGTCACCGGGCCCGATTCCAGCACACCGAGAAGCGGCTGGTGACCGGGCATGACGCCGATGTCGCCGGACGTGGTGCGGGCGACAACAAGGGTGGCCTCGCCGGACCAGACATTGCGGTCCGCCGCGACCAGCTCGACGTGCAGCTCAGCAGCCAAGGTGGCTCCTCGGGTCACCACCCGGCGGGTCAGCCGGGTGTTGGGTCAAATTCTAATGGGCGTGGGGAGAGGGACGGGACACACCCGCCCCTCTCCGGAGAAACCTGCGACCGGATGCGCTCCCGGAGGAGCGCGCCGGATCAGGAGACGCCCAGCTCCTTGGCGTTGGCCTTCAGGTCCTCGATGCCACCGCACATGAAGAACGCCTGCTCGGGGAAGTGGTCGTACTCACCGTCGCAGATCGCGTTGAACGCGGTGATCGACTCGTCGAGCGGAACGTCCGAACCGTCCACGCCGGTGAACTGCTTGGCGACGTGGGTGTTCTGCGACAGGAAGCGCTCGACGCGACGGGCACGGTGGACAACGAGCTTGTCCTCCTCGCCCAGCTCGTCGATACCGAGGATCGCGATGATGTCCTGGAGGTCCTTGTACTTCTGGAGGATCCCCTTGACGCGCATGGCGGTCGCGTAGTGGTCCGCCGCGATGTACCGCGGGTCGAGGATGCGGGACGTCGAGTCCAGCGGGTCCACGGCCGGGTAGATGCCCTTCTCGGAGATCGGACGGGAGAGAACCGTCGTCGCGTCGAGGTGGGCGAAGGTGGTCGCCGGCGCCGGGTCGGTCAGGTCGTCCGCGGGGACGTAGATCGCCTGCATCGAGGTGATCGAGTGACCACGGGTGGAGGTGATGCGCTCCTGGAGGAGGCCCATCTCGTCGGCCAGGTTCGGCTGGTAACCCACCGCGGAGGGCATACGGCCGAGCAGGGTCGACACCTCGGAACCCGCCTGGGTGTACCGGAAGATGTTGTCGATGAAGAAGAGCACGTCCTGCTTCTGCACATCGCGGAAGTACTCCGCCATGGTCAGACCGGCGAGGGCGACGCGCAGACGGGTGCCCGGGGGCTCGTCCATCTGGCCGAAGACGAGGGCCGTCTTGTCGATGACGCCCGAGTCGTGCATTTCCTCGATGAGGTCGTTGCCCTCACGGGTACGCTCACCGACGCCCGCGAAGACCGACACACCGTCGTGGTTGTTGGCGACGCGGTAGATCATTTCCTGGATCAGAACGGTCTTGCCGACACCGGCACCACCGAACAGACCGATCTTTCCACCCTTGACGTACGGGGTGAGGAGGTCGATGACCTTGACGCCGGTCTCGAACATCTCGGTCTTCGACTCAAGCTCGTCGAAGTTCGGGGCCTTGCGGTGGATCGGCCAGCGCTCGGTCACCTCGGCGTTGGCCTCGGGGACGTTGAGCACCTCACCCAGGGTGTTGAACACCTTGCCCTTGGTGAAGTCACCGACGGGGACGGTGATGCCGTCGCCCGTGTCGGTCACCGGGGCCTGGCGGACCAGACCGTCGGTCGGCTGCATCGAGATGGTACGGACGAGGCCGTCACCCAGGTGCTGCGCGACCTCAAGGGTCAGGGTCTTGAGCTTGCCGTCCTCGGCCGGGTCGGCGACCTGGACCTTGAGGGCGTTGTAGATCTCGGGCATCGCGTCGACGGGGAACTCCACGTCGACGACCGGGCCGATGACCCGGGCGACGCGGCCCGTGGCGGCGGCCGTCTCAACAGTGGTCGTCATTACTTGTCACTCCCCGCGGTCGCGTCGGCCATGGCGCTCGCGCCACCGACGATCTCGCTGATTTCCTGGGTGATTTCGGCCTGGCGGGCCGCGTTGGCAAGCCGGGAGAGGCTCTTGATGAGGTCCCCGGCGTTGTCGGTCGCCGACTTCATCGCGCGGCGGCGGGCGGCGTGCTCGGAGGCAGCCGACTGCAGCAGTGCGTTGTAGATGCGGCTCTCGACGTAGCGCGGCAGCAGGGCGTCGAGGACGTCCTCCGCCGACGGCTCGAAGTCGAACAGCGGAAGGATCTCGCCCTTCGTACCGCTCTCCTCCGCAGCCTGGTCGAGGCTGAGCGGCAGCATCCGGTTGTCGACCGCGTTCTGCGTCATCATCGACACGAATTCCGTGTAGACGATGTGCAGCTCGTCGATGCCGCCCTCGGCGGTGTCCGCCTGGATGGCCTCGATCAGCGGCCCCGCGACGCGCTTGGCGTCGGCGTACTCCGGCCTGTCGGTGAAGCCGGTCCACGAGTCCGCGATCTTGCGCTCGCGGAACCCGTAGTACGCGACACCCTTGCGGCCGACGATGTAGGCGTCGACCTCCTTGCCCTCAGCGCGCAGCCGCTCGGTGAGCCGGTCGGCCTGCTTGATGGCGTTCGAGGAGTAGCCGCCGGCCAGACCGCGGTCGCTCGTGATGAGCAGGACCGCGGCGCGGGTCGGCGACTCGACCTCGGTGGTCAGGGCGTGCTTGGCGTTCGAACCGGTCGCCACCGCGGTCACCGCACGGGTGAGCTCGGTCGCGTACGGCATCGATGCCGCCACCTTGCGCTGCGCCTTGACGATGCGCGAGGCGGAGATCATCTCCATCGCCTTGGTGATCTTCTTGGTCGCCGTGATGGCACGGATGCGACGCTTGTAGACCCGGAGCTGCGCTCCCATGAGTCAGGTCCCTTCCGTCGTCACTTGGAGACGTTGACGGCCGGTGCGTCCTCGCCCAGGAGCTTGCCGTCCGAGGTCTCGAACTGGCGCTTGAAGCCGGCGATGGCGTCAGCGATCGACGTCAGGGTGTCGTCCGACATCTTGCCGCCCTCGGCGATGGAGGTGAGGAGGTCCTTGCGCTCACGGCGCAGGTACTCCAGCAGCTCCGACTCGAAGCGACGGATGTCGCCCACCGGGACGTCGTCCATCTTGCCGGTGGTGCCGGCCCAGACGGAGACGACCTGCTCCTCGACGGGCATCGGCTGGTACTGGCCCTGCTTCAGCAGCTCGACCATGCGCTTGCCGCGCTCCAGCGAGGCCTTCGACGCGGCGTCCAGGTCGGAACCGAAGGCGGCGAACGCCTCCAGCTCGCGGTACTGGGCCAGGTCCACGCGCAGACGGCCGGAAACCTGCTTCATGGCCTTGTGCTGCGCGGAACCACCGACGCGGGAGACCGAGATACCGACGTTCAGCGCCGGGCGCTGGCCCGCGTTGAACAGGTCGGACTCCAGGAAGCACTGGCCGTCGGTGATGGAGATGACGTTGGTCGGGATGAACGCCGAGACGTCGTTGGCCTTGGTCTCGACGATCGGCAGACCGGTCATCGAACCGGCGCCCATGTCGTCGGAGAGCTTGGCGCAACGCTCCAGCAGACGCGAGTGCAGGTAGAAGACGTCACCCGGGTAGGCCTCACGGCCCGGCGGGCGGCGCAGCAGCAGCGACACGGCGCGGTAGGCGTCGGCCTGCTTCGACAGGTCGTCGAAGATGATGAGGACGTGCTTGCCGGCGTACATCCAGTGCTGGCCGATGGCGGAACCGGTGTACGGCGCCAGGTACTTGAAGCCGGCCGGGTCGGACGCCGGGGCGGCGACGATCGTCGTGTACTCCAGCGCGCCGGCCTCTTCCAGGGCGCCGCGCACGGACGCGATGGTCGAGCCCTTCTGGCCGATGGCGACGTAGATGCAGCGGACCTGCTTGTTCACGTCGCCCGAGCGCCAGTTGTCGCGCTGGTTGATGATCGTGTCGACGGCCAGAGCGGTCTTGCCGGTCTGGCGGTCACCGATGATCAGCTGACGCTGGCCACGGCCGATCGGCACCATCGCGTCGACGGCCTTGTAGCCGGTCTGCATCGGCTCGTGCACCGACTTGCGGACCATGACGCCCGGGGCCTGCAGTTCGAGGGCGCGACGGCCCTCGGTCGCGATCTCGCCGAGGCCGTCGATCGGGTTGCCGAGCGGGTCGACAACGCGGCCGAGGTAACCCTCGCCGACACCTACGGAGAGAACCTCACCGGTGCGCTGCACCGGCTGGCCCTCTTCGATGCCGCTGAACTCGCCGAGGACGATCGCACCGATCTCGCGCTCCTCAAGGTTGAGGGCGAGACCGAGGGTGCCGTCCTCGAACTTCAGCAGCTCGTTCGCCATGGCGGAGGGCAGACCCTCCACCTTCGCGATGCCGTCGCCGGCAACGCTGACCGTTCCGACCTCCTCGCGCGAGGCCGCGTCCGGCTGGTACGACTGGACAAAGTTCTCCAGTGCGTCCCGGATCTCCTCCGGCCGGATCGTGAGCTCCGCCATCTGGGTTCCCTGCTCTCCTTGTTGGGCCTGAAGCTTCTTAGGGGTCTGGGGGCGACCCCCAGGAATCTTCTGCAAGTTCTGCACGGCCCAACCGGGCCGCTAGGAATGCGTTGTTCTTTTGGTGGCCGGTCAGCCGGCCATGCGGCGGGAGGCCTCGGAGAGGCGCTCCGCGACACTGCCGTCGATGACCTCGTCGCCGACGCGCACCACGATCCCGCCGAGGACCGAGGGGTCCACGTCCAGGTTCAGGTGCATCTGGCGGCCGTACAGCTTCGCCAGCACCGCGCCGAGACGCTGCCGCTGCACGTCGCTGAGCGGAACCGCGGTGGTCACGGTGGCGACCATGCGGTTGCGGCGCTCGGCGGCGAGCTTGGACAGGGACTCGAGCCCCGCCTCCAGGCTACGTCCACGCGGGTGCGTGACGAGACGCGTGACCAGACGCTCGGTGACCGCGTTCGCCTTGCCGCCGAGCAGGCTGCGCAGCAGCGCGCTCTTGGCGGAGGCGGTGGCCGCCCGGTCGGTCAGCGCGGAGCGCAGCCCGGTGTTCGAGGCGACGATCCGGCCGAACCGGAAGATCTCGTCCTCGACGTTGTCCAGCGCGTCACCCTGCTGGGCCGCCGTGAGGTCGGCGGTGGCCGCCAGCTCCTCCAGCGAGTCCACCAGGTCGCGGGACTGCGACCAGCGGGACCGGACCATGCCCGACAGCAGGTCGAGGGTCTCCCCGCCGACCTGGCCGGCCAGCAGCCGGCCCGCCAGCTCGGCCTTGGCCTCGCCGGACTGCGCCGGGTCGGTGAGGACCCGACGCAGCGAGACCTCACGGTCGAGCAGCGCGGTGACGGCAGCCAGCTCACCGGCGAGCTCCGCCGCGTCGACGGACGTGTTGTCCGTCAGCGCGTCGAGACGCTCACGCGCGGAGGCCAGCGCCTCGCGGCTCGCTCCGTTCATCGGGCCGCCTCGGCCTTCTCCTCAAGCTCGCTGAGGAAGCGGTCGATGGTGCGGCTCTGACGGGCGACGTCCTCAAGGGACTCACCGACGAGCTTGCCGGCCAGGTCGGTGGCGAGCTTGCCCACGTCCTGACGCAGCGCCTGAGAGGCGGCCTTGCGGTCGGCCTCGATCTGGGCGTGGCCGGCAGCGATGATCTCCTCACGCTGCCGCTGGCCCTCTGCGCGCAGTTCTTCCTTGAGCGCAGTGCCCTGCTCCAGCGCTTCCTGGCGCAGGCGCGCGGCCTCGTGCCGGGCTTCGGCGAGCTGGGCCTTGTACTGCTCCAGCACGCTCTGGGCCTCGGTCTGAGCGGCCTCAGCCTTCTCGATACCGCCCTCGATGGCCTCGCGACGCTCGTCCAGAACCTTGTTGATGTTCGGGAGGAGCTTCTTCGCGAGGAAACCGAAGACGATGACGAAGGCGATCAGACCGATGACGAGCTCGGGGATCGGCGGAATGAGGGGGTTTTCGGCCTCCTCAGCCGCGAGAACCAGGAGGTTCACATCAGTGCCTTTCGTCTAATCGGACTAGTGGTCGGCTCGTCTTAGTAGACGAACGGCATGACCAGACCGATGAGGGCGAGCGCCTCACAGAAGGCGAAGCCGAGGATCTGGTTGGCGCGGATCAGACCGGCAGCCTCGGGCTGACGGGCGAGAGCCTGCGTGCCGTTACCGAAGATGATGCCGACGCCGACGCCCGGGCCGATGGCCGCGAGGCCGTAACCGATGGAGCTGAGGGAACCGGTGACGCCTTCGGCGGCAGCAAGGATCTGGGACATGCCAGTTCTTCCTTCTCTTTCACGGACCGGTGGGGGTTGGCCACCGGACGACAAGGGGGTTTGGGGGTGGGCCGGACTCAGTGGTGCTCGGCGAGCGCGCCCTGGATGAAGCTGCAGGCCAGGAGGACGAAGACGTACGCCTGGACAGCCTGGATGAAGAGCTCGAAGGCGGTCATCACGACGACCATGATGAACGAGACGCCCGCGTAGGCGATCCCGATCCCGTTCAGCAGGTACCAGCTGGCGATGGTGAACAGCAGCAGCAGGGTGTGACCGGCGAACATGTTCGCGAAGAGTCGGACCGCGTGGGTGAAGGGGCGCACCAGGACGTTCGAGAAGAACTCGATGACCATGACGAGCGGAAGCACCGGGCCGAGCGACTTGTCGTAGCCGGTGAGGTTCTTGAAACCGCCGACGAAGCCGTGACGCTTGAACGTCACCGACATCCAGATGAAGTAGACGATCGCCGCGAGAACCGCCGGATACGCGATGATCGAGGTCACCGGGAACTGCGCCACGGGGACGATCGACCAGACGTTCAGGATCCAGACGAAGAAGAACAGCGAGACCATGAAGGGGACGTACTTCTCGCCCTCCTTCTTGCCCAGCGTCTCGTACACGATGCCGCGGCGCACGAAGTCGTAGCCGGACTCGGCGACCATCTGGAGCTTGCCCGGGACGACCTTCGGCTTGCGGAAGGCCGCCCAGAAGAAGACGACGATGATCAGCGAGCCCAGCAGGGCCAGCAGCATCGGCTTGTTGAAGTACGCGCTCGTCAGGCCCGCTTCGCCCCACAGCGGCTCGAAGAGGAACGAGTGCAGGCCCGGGCCGGGGAAGCCGCATCCGTCGAAGATGTGACAGTCGGTCTCGAAAG
The DNA here is from genome assembly GCF_040647115.1 of Streptomyces sp. NPDC044571. Lineage (NCBI taxonomy): Bacteria > Bacillati > Actinomycetota > Actinomycetes > Kitasatosporales > Streptomycetaceae > Streptomyces > Streptomyces sp. NPDC044571. The sequence goes on along the minus strand of NZ_JBEZBN010000013.1, from coordinate 27,320 downwards.
CGAGCACCTGCGTCGGGTCACTCACCGCGGGCTCCTTCAGCGTGGCGCATAGGTACGGCAACCTCGTTGTGTCGGCGCGGCGCACGGCCGCGGTTCGGCACTGGACTGGTGTAACGGGTTTGGGGGCGGCGGTCAGGCATCGAGCCTCGCGATGGAACAGGCGTCAGCTCAGATGCCCGCGCCCGCAATGCCGCAGTTGGCACCGGACGATAGCAGCATCTCGAACGCGCCCTTATTCCGGCCCTACCCCTCACGACTTCGGCCCCGAATTTTCGGGCTTGTCGCCCTTCGAGTCCGGTTCGACGTAGAGGATCTTGGCCTTCATATGAGCACGCGTCTGTGCGCCGATCCACACGAGGGTGGTGGCGACGAGCGTGATCGCGAAGGCCTTGGGGTGGAACAGCGTCGTGTTCTTGAACACGGCGACAAAGACGAAGAGCAGCAGGATCTGGACCGTGTAGAGCATGAGCCCCATGGCCTGGAACAAGTGCGGCAGCGATTTCGCGGTGCGTTGCAGAATGACGAATCCGGCGCCCATGAAGAGCAGCACCACCAGCGTGGCGATGACGGCGCCCAGCGCCCCCTTGCCGCCGGCCACGACAGCGCTGACGACGGCGGCAAGGCCGCCGGCAGCGGCTGTGGGCACAGCGGCGTGCAGGAGGGATCGGACGTCATCTGACCGCATGGCGGGTTGCTCCGCGTGGTGGTGGGGGCACGGGACTCGTACGGGACGAGCGTAAGCCCGGTCCGAGATCGAACCTCGGGCCAAGGGACCGTCGCACTACGGTCCTTCGGCTCTGTCGCCGGGTTTAGTGAACGGTATCACAAACTATTTGATGAGAGCTTTACCCGGCGGGTGTGCCGACTGTCACACATGAGAGCTAACCCGCCCGTGTGTGCGCGACAACCGATGGCCTTGTGTGCTAAAGGCAGCTTATGTCGGACATGTACCGGCGGCGTCAGCGCGCCGATCCGGCCTTACGCCGGTCGGGGAAGCGCGAACGGGGGCCTACCGCAGTCGCTCCGTTGACGCCGGACACACCCACCACGATCGGCCGGGCCGGCTCCGGCTCCAGCCCCGAGGCGTCCAGGGCGGCCGCCTCCGCGGCGCGCTCCGCGTGCCGGTAGCGCGGCGGAACCAGGAACTCGGCCCAGCGCGGCGCACGCGGGGTGAACCGCGGCAGGAGCAGCAGGACCAGGCCCACCGCGCTGAGCGCGACGATCACGAGCACGATCCACATCGAGGCCGAATGCACCGAGTAGGCCACCGCGCCGAAGGCGATCAGCCCCGACCAGAAGTACATGATCAGCACGGCACGGCTGTGGGAATGGCCGAGTTCCAGCAGCCGGTGGTGCAGGTGCCCGCGGTCCGCCGCGAAGGGCGACTTGCCGTTCCACGTGCGCCGGACGACGGCCAGGATCAGGTCGGTCATCGGGATCGCGATGATCGTCAGCGGCAGCAGCAGCGGGATGAAGACCGGCAGCATCGCGTGCGTGGCATTGCGCTCACCGCCCGCGAACAGGGCCATGGTGTCCGGGTCCACCTGCCCCGTGATGGAGATCGCTCCGGCGGCGAGCACCAGGCCGATGAGCATCGAGCCGGAGTCGCCCATGAAGATCCGGGCGGGGTGCATGTTGTGCGGCAGGAAGCCGAGGCACATGCCCATCAGGATGGCGGCGAAGAGGGTGGCGGGCGCGGCCGCCTCGATGCCGTAGCCGAACCAGATCCGGTACGCGTACAGGAAGAACGCCGCGGAGGCGATGCACACCATGCCGGCGGCCAGCCCGTCGAGGCCGTCCACGAAGTTCACCGCGTTGATGGTGATCACCACGAGCGCCACGGTGAGCAGGTTGCCCTGCCACTGGGTCAGCGCCACCGTCCCGATCCACGGGACGGGGATCCACAGCATGGTCAGCCCCTGCATGACCATCACGCCGGCGGCGATCATCTGCGCGCCGAGCTTGATCAGGGCGTCGATCTCGAACTTGTCGTCGAGGACGCCGATCAGCCAGATCAGGGCGGCGCCCGAGAGCAGGGCCCGGGGTTCGTTCGACAGTTCGAAGACGCCGTTGAGGTTCTGCAGGTGGTCGGCGACCAGCAGGCCCGCGCACAGCCCGCCGAACATGGCGATGCCGCCCAGCCGCGGGGTGGGTTCGCGGTGGACGTCGCGGGCTCGGATCTCCGGCATGGCGCCGGCCGCGATCGCGAACTTGCGCACGGGCCCGGTCAGCAGGTAGGTCACCGCGACCGTGACGCAAAGCGTCAGCAGATATTCACGCACGGGCTGCCCCAGATGTATCGCCGGCCATCTCAGCCCCACACATTAGCTGCGATGTCCCCGCCACCGAGGACGCGAGGGGTCCGTATGCCGGTTGCACCAGTTCCCCTTTTGTCTGTCTTACTCCCCGTACGGGGGAAATCCACCCGTCAGTTCGGTGACTTCCCTCCGGGTTCTCGTCGCGTTCCCCGTCAGCGCGGCGGTGAACAGCTCGGCGATCCGCGCCATTTCGGGCTCCCGCATGCCCTGGGTCGTCACGGCCGCCGTTCCGAGGCGGATCCCCCGCTGGTCCCCGTACGGCAGGGCGCACGTGTCGAGCACGATCCCGGCCGCGGCGAGCCGGGTGCGGGCGGTGGGCCCGTCGATGCCGAGGCCGACCGGGTCGGCGACGATCAGGTGGGTGTCGGTGCCGCCCGTCGTCACGGCGAAGCCGCAGCCCTCCAGCTCCTGCGCCAGCACCCGCGCGTTGGCCACCACCCGGTGGGCGTACGTGGTGAACGCGGGCGCGGCCGCCTCCCCGAAGGCCACCGCCTTCGCGGCGATCGTGTGCATCTGGGCGCCGCCCTGGGTGAACGGGAACACCGCCCGGTCGATCCGCTCGGCGAACTCGGAGCCGCACAGGATCATCCCGCCGCGCGGGCCCCGCAGCACCTTGTGCGTGGTCGCGCAGACGATGTCCGCGTACGGGACCGGGCTGGGCGCCGCTCCGCCCGCAACCAGCCCGATGGGGTGCGCGGCGTCCGCGATGAGGAAGGCCCCCACCTCGTCGGCGATCTCCCGGAACGCCGCGTACTCGGGGTGGCGCGGGGAGGAGATCGACCCGCACACGATGGCTTTCGGCCGGTGCGTCCGGGCCAGGTTCTGCACCTGGTGGTAGTCGATGAGCCCCGTCTCGGCGTCGACCCCGTAGCCCACGAAGTCGAACCAGCGCCCGGAGAAATTGGCGGGCGAGCCGTGCGTCAGGTGGCCGCCGTACGCGAGCCCCATCGCGAGCACCGTGTCCCCCGGCCTCAGCAGCGCGGCGTACGCGGCCAGGACGGCCGCGGAGCCGGAGTGCGGCTGTACGTTGGCGTGCTCGACGCCGAACAGGGCACAGGCCCGCTCGGCGGCGGCCCGCTCGGCGAGGTCGGCGTACTCGCAGCCGCCGTGGTAGCGGCGGCCCGGATAGCCCTCGGCGTACTTGTTGGCGAGCGCCGAGCCGAGCGCGGCCAGCACGGCGGGCGAGGTGAAGTTCTCGGCGGCGCTCAGCTGCAGGGTGGCGGCCTGCCGCTGCGCCTCACCGGCGAGGACGTCGGCCATCTGGGGGTCCTGCTGCCGCAGCAGGTCCGTGGGCGGGGTGATGACGCTCATGGCGCGACTCCAGTGGGCTGTCCCGGTACCCGCCACTCTAGGACGGCCCGGCCCGTTCCGCCCTGTGAGCCGTCCGCCGGGACCGGGTGCGTCGCCGCGGCCCGGAGCGCGGCCGTGGGGGCCGGGAGGGTCAGCGGGAGGCCGTGACGCCCGTCAGGGCCGTCACCACCGGCTCCAGCGCCTGGTTGATCTCGTCGCCGATCGAGCGGAAGAAGGTGATCGGCGCGCCGTACGGGTCGTACACCTCGTCCGCGTCCGGCGAGGGCGCCAGCAGCCACCCGCGCAGCGCGGCCGCGGCCCGCACCAGGGCGCGGGCCCGCTCGGCCACCCCGTCGTCCAGCGGCGGCAGCGTGGCCGGGTCTATGGCCCGCACCAGCCGGGTGAACTCCTTCAGCGTGAAGGTCCGCAGCCCCGCCGAGTGCCCCATCGAGATGACCTGCGCCCGGTGGTCGCGGGTGGCCGTCAGCACGAGGTCCGCGCGGATCACGTGCTCGTCCAGCAGCTCCCGCCCGGTGAACCCGGAGGCGTCCGCGCCGAAGTCCGCCAGCACGGCCGCCGCGTTGGCCTCCATCGGGGCACCCTCGTGCCCCCAGGTGCCCGCGCTCTCCACGATCAGGCCGCTCGCCGGCAGCCCGCCCAGCCGGTGCGCCAGCGCATGCCGCGTCAGCCGCTCGGTGATGGGTGAACGGCATACGTTGCCGGTGCTGACGTGGAGGATGCGGAAGGTGTCTCCCTGAGCCACCACCGGGTGGTGCCCGCTTGCTATGCCACGCCCCTCAGGGCTCACGGGGCCACCTCAAGGTCGGGTACGACCTCCCGCAGCTGCTCGGCGGTCAGCGCCCCCTCGCGCAGCAGGACGGGAACCTTTCCGGTGACGTCGACGATCGAGGACGGCTGGATGCCCGGCGTCGGGCCGCCGTCCAGGTACACCGACACGGAGTCGCCCAGCATCGTCCGCGCCGCGTCGCAGTCCTCCGGCGCGGGCTGCCCCGACAGGTTCGCCGAGGACACCGCCATCGGGCCGACCTCGGTCAGCAGCTCGATCGCGACGGGGTGCAGGGGCATGCGGACGGCGACGGTGCCGCGGGTCTCGCCCAGGTCCCACGCCAGCGAGGGCTGGTGCTTGGCGACCAGCGTCAGTGCGCCCGGCCAGAAGGCGTCGACGAGCTCCCACGCCTGCTCGGAGAAGTCCGTGACGAGGCCGTGCAGGGTGTTCGGGGAGCCGATGAGCACCGGGACCGGCATGTTGCGGCCGCGCCCCTTGGCGGCGAGCAGGTCACCGACGGCCTCCGCGCTGAAGGCGTCCGCGCCGATCCCGTACAGGGTGTCGGTGGGCAGCACGACGAGCTCGCCGCGGCGCACGGCGGAGGCGGCTTCGCGCAGACCCGTCTTGCGGTCCGTCGCGTCGTTGCAGTCGTATCGCCGGGCCATCAGCGGGACTCCTCGTGCAGCAGGGTGTTCTCGGGCAGGGGTGCGCTCACGGCAGGGCCTTGCGGGCGGTCGCGAAGCGCGGGCGGTTGTTCAGATCGGGATGGTCGGCGGCGTCGGCCCAGCCTCGCTCCTCGGCGAAGATCCACGGGACCTGGCCGCCCTGGGTGTCGGCGTGCTCGATGACGACGATGCCGCCGGGCCGCAGCAGTCGGTGCGCGGTGCGCTCGATGCCGCGGATGGTGTCGAGGCCGTCCTCGCCGGAGAACAGGGCCATCTCCGGATCGTGGTCGCGGGCCTCGGGGGCCACGTACTCCCACTCGGTGAGCGGGATGTACGGCGGGTTCGAGATGACCAGGTCGACCTGGCCGTCCAGCTCGGGCAGCGCGCTGAGCGCATCGCCCTGGTGGACGCTGACCCGGGAGCCCTCGGCGTTCTTGCGGGTCCACCGCAGGGCTTCCTCGGACAGCTCGACCGCGTGTACGCGCGAGCGCGGCACCTCCTGCGCCATGGCCAGCGCGATGGCGCCGGAACCGGTGCACAGGTCGACGATCAGCGGCTCGACGACGTCCATCGCCCGGACGGCGTGTATGGCCCAGTCCACGACCGACTCGGTCTCGGGCCGGGGCACGAAGACCCCCGGCCCGACCTGGAGCTCCAGGTACCGGAAGAAGGCGCGCCCGGTGATGTGCTGCAGCGGTTCGCGCGCCTCGCGCCGGGCGACGGCCTCCCAGTAGCGGGCGTCGAAGTCCGCGTCCTTGACGTGGTGCAGTTCCCCCCGCTTGACGCCGTGCACGAAGGCCGCGAGCTCCTCCGCGTCGAAGCGCGGTGAGGGCACGCCGGCGGCGGCCAGCCGCTGGGTGGCCTGGGCCACCTCGGCAAGCAGCAAGTTCACGCTGGTCCTCCGGGCTGCTGTCGTACGGGGGTGGTGCGGGGGCGGAGCGGGCGGATCAGTTCGCGGCGGCGAGCTTGGCGGCCGAGTCGGTGTCGACGCAGGCCTGGATGATCGGGTCGAGGTCGCCGTCGAGGACCTGGTCCAAGTTGTACGCCTTGAAGCCGGTCCGGTGGTCCGAGATCCGGTTTTCCGGGAAGTTGTACGTACGGATCTTCTCGGAGCGGTCCACGGAGCGCACCTGGCTGCGGCGCACGTCGGAGGCCTCCTGCTCGGCTGCTTCCTGGGCGGCCGCGAGCAGTCGCGAGCGAAGGATACGCATCGCCTGCTCCTTGTTCTGGAGCTGGCTCTTCTCGTTCTGGCAGGAGGCGACCACACCGGTCGGGATGTGCGTGATGCGCACGGCCGAGTCGGTGGTGTTGACGGACTGGCCGCCGGGGCCGGACGAGCGGTAGACGTCGATGCGCAGGTCGTTCGGGTTGATCTCGACCTCGACCTCCTCGGCCTCCGGGGTGACGAGCACGCCCGCGGCGGAGGTGTGGATGCGGCCCTGCGACTCGGTGGCCGGAACGCGCTGGACGCGGTGCACGCCGCCCTCGTACTTCAGGCGGGCCCAGACGCCCTGGCCGGGCTCGGTGGCACCGTTGCCGCCCTTGGTGCGGACGGAGACCTGCACGTCCTTGTAGCCGCCGAGCTCGGACTCGGTGGCGTCGATGATCTCGGTCTTCCAGCCCACCCGCTCGGCGTAGCGCAGGTACATGCGCAGCAGGTCGCCGGCGAAGAGGGCCGACTCGTCGCCGCCCGCGCCCGCCTTGACCTCCAGGAGCACGTCCTTGTCGTCGCTGGGGTCGCGCGGGACCAGCAGCAGGCGGAGCTTCTCGGTGAGCTCCTCGCGCTGCGTGCCCAGCTCCTTGACCTCGGCGGCGAAGTCCGGGTCGTCGACCGCGAACTCCTTCGCGGTCTCGATGTCCTCCCCGGTCTGCTTCCACGCCCGGTAGGTCGCGATGATCGGGGTCAGCTCCGCGTAACGCTTGTTGAGCTTGCGCGCGTTGGCCTGATCGGAGTGGACCGAAGGGTCGGCGAGCTTCTTCTCAAGATCGGCGTGTTCGCCGATCAGTTCCTCGACCGCCTCGAACATCGGGGGCTCCTGGGGTGAAAAGTACGAAAAAGGGCTGCGGGACGACAAAGGCGCCGGTCCGGCTGCCCCCGTGTGGACAGGGTGCAGCCGGGGTCCGGCGCCGGGGGCTCGCTACTTCGAGCCGGCAGCCTTGCCGAAGCGGGCCTCGAAGCGGGCGACGCGGCCACCGGTGTCGAGGATCTTCTGCTTGCCCGTGTAGAACGGGTGGCACTCGGAGCAGACCTCGGCACGGATGGTGCCCTCGGTCAGGGTGCTGCGGGTGGTGAACGACGCGCCACAGGTGCAGCTGACCTGGGTCTCGACGTACTCGGGGTGAACATCGCGCTTCAAGGTGTCTCCTAGATTCGGGAGGGCGCCGGGTCGCAGGAGCCGAATTGCGCACTGCGTGAACCGGGGCCGACAGACCAGTCTGCCAGGACCGGGCTGCCTGTCAAAATTCTGAGGACGATCCCCTCAACCAGGGGGGCTCGGGATCTATTCCGCGGGTCGCGGAGCCGGGCGGGAGCCCGGCGGCGGCCGGGTGCGGGGCCCGGGGAGAGGGCCCCCGGCCGAGGGGCCGCCGGGCCCTAGCGGACGATCTCGCCGGCCTTGCCCTTGTCGCCCATGGAGTTCGCCGTGGCCTCGGCCGGGATCGGCTGCTCGCCCAGCAGCGCGGTCCACACCATCTGGGACTCCTTGGTGAGCGGGACCACCCGGTCGGGGTCCCGGGGGTCGGCGGTCACCGGCAGGGTGATCATCTGCATGTTCTGGGCGTCGATGCCCTGGAGGCTCTGGGCGAAGCCCGCGAGCGCCTTGACGCTGCCGAGCTGGGTGTCGGTGGTGAGCGACTTGGTGGAGGTGTCGGCGAGGTCGAGGAGCCGCTTGGGGTTGTCGAAGACGCCGATGCCCTTGACCTGCTTGATCAGGGCCTTGATGAAGGCCTGCTGGAGCTGTATTCGGCCGAGGTCGCTGCCGTCGCCGACGCTCTTGCGGGTGCGTACGAGACCGAGGGCCTGCTCGCCGTTGAGCTTGTTGGTGCCGGACGGCAGGTCGAGGTGGCTGGAGCCGTCCTTGATCGGCTTGGTGGTCGTCACCTCGACGCCGCCGAGGTTGTCGATGATCTTCTTGAAGCCCGTGAAGTCGACCTCGATGTAGTGGTCCATGCGGATCCCCGACATCTTCTCGACGGTCTTGACGGCGCAGGCCGCCCCGCCGATGGTGAACGACTCGTTGAACATCTGCCGCGGCCCGCCGCGGTCGGTCTTGTTCGAGCCGGTGACCGTGCAGGCGGGGCGGGTGACGAGGGTGTCGCGCGGGATCGATATGACACTGGCCTTCTTGTGGCCCTCGTACAGGTGGACGATCATCGCCGTGTCGGAGCGGGCGGAGCCGCCGTCGTCCTGTCCGTACTCTCCGTTGGCGCCGCCGCGGGAGTCGGAGCCGAGGACGAGGATGTCCATCGAGCCGTTGTCCACGTCCTGGGGGCGGTCGGTGCCGAGGGCCTGGTCGATGTCGACCGTCTTCAGGTTCCCGTTCAGCGAGAAGTAGACGTAGCCGAGGCCCGCTCCGCCGAGGAGGACGACGCCCGCGGCGCTCCACGCGGCGACCACGAGGGCTCTGCGGCGCTTCGCCGGTTTCCGTCGGCGCCGGCCCGCGGCACGTCGGCCCTGGCCGCTGCTGTCCTCGCTCATGCTCTCCTCAGTCCTGCGTGCCGTCTCCGGGCGGTTCCGGCCCGGTGGCCTCCCGCTGTCGCTGACACAGACGGCGGAACGCCCCCTCAGGGTTCCACGGCGCAGGGAGGCCGCCGACGGGTGGCCACGATCGGGCCGGCCGGGCCGGGCCCTCCGCCGCGCCCCCTCCCGCCTGCGGTTTCCCTGCGGGCTCGGGTGGCGGCGTACGCGGGTCGTGCGGCGGCGGGGTGTGGCGAAGCTCGCACCCGTCCGCAACCGCAGGCGCGCCCGCCGCGCACCGTACGCGCATCCGCACGGGGCCGGGGTCCGGACGCGAACGCGGGACCGCCCCCGTCGCGGATGCGGCGGGGGCGGTCCCGGTGGTGCGCTGCGAAGACGGTCAGTCGTCGTTCTTGCCCGACGGAGTCGTCTTGGCGATCTGCATCAGGAACTCGGCGTTCGACTTCGTCTGCTTCATCTTGTCGAGCAGCAGCTCGATCGCCTGCTGCGAGTCGAGCGCGTGCAGCACCCGGCGCAGCTTCCAGACGATGGCGAGCTCCTCGCTGTTGAGGAGGATCTCCTCCTTGCGGGTGCCCGACGGGTCGACGTCGACGGCCGGGAAGATGCGCTTGTCGGCGAGCTTCCGGTCGAGCTTGAGCTCCATGTTGCCGGTGCCCTTGAACTCCTCGAAGATCACCTCGTCCATGCGCGAGCCGGTGTCGACCAGCGCGGTGGCCAGGATGGTCAGCGAGCCGCCGTCCTCGATGTTGCGCGCGGCACCGAAGAAGCGCTTCGGCGGGTACAGCGCGGTCGAGTCGACACCACCGGACAGGATGCGGCCGGAGGCGGGCGCCGCGAGGTTGTACGCGCGGCCCAGACGGGTGATGGAGTCCAGCAGGACGACCACGTCGTGACCGAGCTCGACGAGTCGCTTGGCGCGCTCGATGGCCAGCTCGGCGACGGTGGTGTGGTCCTCGGCCGGGCGGTCGAAGGTCGAGGAGATGACCTCGCCCTTGACCGACCGCTGCATGTCGGTGACCTCTTCCGGACGCTCGTCGACCAGGACGACCATCAGGTGGCACTCGGGGTTGTTGGTGGTGATCGCGTTGGCGATCGCCTGCATGATCATGGTCTTGCCGGTCTTCGGCGGGGCCACGATCAGGCCTCGCTGACCCTTTCCGATCGGCGACACGAGGTCGATGATGCGGGTCGTCAGCACACCCGGGTCGGTCTCCAGGCGGAGCCGGTCCTGCGGGTACAGCGGCGTCAGCTTCTGGAACTCCGGTCGGCCGCGGCCGGATTCGGGCGCCATGCCGTTGACGGAGTCCAGTCGCACGAGGGCGTTGAACTTCTCGCGGCGCTCGCCGTCCTTGGGCTGGCGCACGGCACCGGTGGTGTGGTCGCCCTTGCGCAGGCCGGCCTTGCGGACCTGGGCGAGGGAGACGTACACGTCGTTGGGGCCGGGCAGGTAGCCCGAGGTCCGGATGAACGCGTAGTTGTCGAGGATGTCCAGGATGCCCGCGACGGGGATCAGGACGTCGTCGTCGGCGACCTGCGGCTCGCCCGGCGCGAACTCGTCGCGGCCACGGCGGCCCCGGCGGTCGCGGTAGCGGCCACGACGGCCGCGGCGGCCGCCCTCGTCGTCGAAGTCGTCCTGCGGACCGCTGTCCTGGCGGCCCTGCTGACCCTGCTGGCCCTGGCCCCGGCCGCTCTGCTGGCGGTCCTGGCGGCCCCCGCCCTGACCGCCGCCCTGGCCCTGGCCCGCGGCGGCCTGGCCCTGGTCGTCGGCCTTGGCGCCGCGGTCGCGGCGGTCGCGGCGGTCGCCGCGCTCGGCACGGTCACCGCGGTCACCGCGGTCACCGCGGTCGCGGCGGTCCCGGCGACCGCGGCCCTCGCCGTCCTGGGCGGGCGCGGAGACGGCGGTGGCCGCCTCTGCCTTGAGGTCGGTCTGCGCGGTGGCGGTCGGGGCCGCGGCGGTCTCGGTCTTCTGCTCGACCTGGACGGCCGTGGCGACCGGAGCCGCGGTCTCCGGGCTGCCGGAGGGGGCCGTGGCCCGACGGCGGCGGCGCTCGCCGACCGGGGCGTCGTCGCTGGCCGGCTGGCCCGGAATCTCGATCTGCGCCTGCGCGACAGGCTTCTCGACGGGCGCCTGGGCGGCGGTCTCGCCGGTACGGGCCTTGCTGGTGGCGCGGCGCTTCGGCTTGGCCTCGGCGGCGTCGGCGGTCGGGGCGGCCGTGGCCTTGGGGGCGCTGCCGCCACCCGCCTGGGCCTCCTTGATGACCTCGATCAGCTGGCTCTTGCGCATCCGCGCGGTGCCCCTGATGCCGAGGCCGGACGCGACCTGCTGCAGTTCGGCCAGGACCATGCCCTCAAGGCCGGTGCCGGAGCGGCGACGCCGTCCGGCAGTGGCAGCCGGGGCGCCCGCGGCGGGGGCACTGGTGTCGACATTGGTGTCGGCAGCGCCCATCAGATCGGTGGTGTCGCTCACGAAGGGTCCTTCCCTGGAGCGGACGTCGGCCTGTCTGGCTCGGCGACCGGTTGTGCTGTCCGACAACGGTCCTACGTGTGGACCGTGCCGGGGCGGTGGTCCGCCGGTAGAGATACGGCGGAGAGAAACGTGCATGGTGGTTCCGGCGAGAGGCCCCCGAGCTGGAAGCGTGGGAAGTTCACGCCGATTCCGGAGCGTGCTCGAAACTGCTGGCAGCGATCAAAGCAGTCGGGGAGGCTCCCGGAAGAAAGGTGGTCCCGGATGGGGACACTGAGCACCGAGCCATGGCGGCTTCGGCTGCGCACTTGAGACTAACACTACCGGATCCAATAGATATTCCCCCTCTCAATCACCCGCAATCGCGCCTTCCGCGGGGGCGGCCTGCCCTGGCCGCCCCCAGGCGGTGGACGTGTTTCGGCCACCGCCCGCACTGCGCAGTCCGCGGCCTAACCGGCCGGGGTGCCCAGCGGAAGTACGCTCGCGCCCGCGGCGTCGAGGGCGAGCCGGTTGGCCGCCCATCCCTCACCGGCGAGCTGCGCGACCTTGTCGGCCGCGTCGTTGTCGGCCAGCGCGAGGACCGTGGGGCCCGCGCCGGAGATGACCGCGGGGATGCCGTCCGCCCGCAGTCGGCCCACGAGTGCCACGCTCTCGGGCATCGCGGGGGACCGGTACTCCTGGTGGAGCCGGTCTTCGGTGGCGGGCAGCAGCAACTCGGGACGCCTGGTCAGGGCTTCCACGAGCAGGGCCGCACGGCCCGCGTTGGCGGCCGCGTCCACGTGCGGGACGCTGCGCGGCAGCAGGCCGCGCGCGGTCTCGGTCAGAACGGGCTTGGAGGGCACGAAGACCACCGGAACGATGGAATCGGCGGGCTCCATCCGGATCGCCTTGGCGCTGCCGCCGTCCATCCACGCCAGGGTGAAGCCGCCGAGCAGACAGGCGGCGACGTTGTCGGGGTGGCCCTCGATCTCCGTGGCCAGTTCCAGTACGGCCGCGTCGTCGAGCTTGGCCTCGCCGCCTATGGTCACCGCGCGGGCGGCGACGATGCCGGCGCAGATGGCGGCGGAGGAGGACCCGAGGCCGCGGCCGTGCGGGATGCGGTTGGCGCAGACGACCTCAAGGCCGCGCGGCTGGCCGCCCAGCAGGTCGAAGGTGGTGCGCATGGAGCGTACGAGCAGGTGGCTCTCGTCCCGCGGGAGGGTGTCGGCACCCTCTCCGGCGATGTCGACGTGCAGGCCGGAGTCGGCCACCCGGACGACGACGTCGTCGTAGAGCCCCAGGGCCAGGCCGAGGGCGTCGAAACCCGGGCCGAGGTTGGCACTGCTGGCGGGGACGCGCACCCGTACGGCGGCGGCGCGGAACGCTGGACCGGCCATCGTCCGATGACACTCCTTGTGACTGTGCGAGACGAGGTGTTCGCTGGCTCGCTGCGAATGTACTGGAGAACGTACGACACCCGAAGGCCCTGTGGGCAGCACCACGGTCATATGCGCGGTGGCGGATGTAAGTACAGCCTATCGAAGGAAGGTTCTCTCGCGACATAGGGCGCACAGGAGGCGCACGATGCGTGTCGCTGCCCTTGCTCCGGGGCCGCCGGCCTTTGATGCCGTACGACCCGGGTTGCCGGGTTCCGGAAGGCTCCGGGACCCGGCAACTCAAGGTGGGGCGGTGCGGGCTTGCCCGGTCAGACCAGACCGAGCCGGACGGCCGCGGCCTCGGCGTCCACCGGAACGGTGACCGGCTGCGGAGCGCCGGCGACCGCCCAGTCGGGGTCCTTGAGGCCGTTGCCGGTGACGGTGCATACGATCTTCTGGCCCGGGTCGACCAGTCCCAGCTCGGCGGCCTTGAGCAGGCCCGCCACGGAGGCGGCCGACGCGGGCTCGACGAAGACGCCCTCCTGCGCGGCCAACAGCCGGTAGGCGGCCAGGATCTGGCGGTCCGTCACCTCGTCGATGAAGCCGCCCGACTCGTCACGCGCGGCGAGCGCGTAGCCCCAGGAGGCCGGGTTGCCGATGCGGATCGCGGTGGCGATGGTGTGCGGCTCCTTGACGACCTCGCCGCGCACGATGGGCGCGGACCCGGACGCCTGGAAACCCCACACGCGCGGCGTACGGGAGGCCAGGCCGTCGGCCTTGTACTCCTTGAAGCCCTTCCAGTACGCGGTGATGTTGCCGGCGTTGCCGACGGGCAGCACGTGGATGTCCGGGGCGTCGCCGAGGGCGTCGACGATCTCGAACGCGGCCGTCTTCTGGCCCTCGATGCGGACCGGGTTGACCGAATTGACCAGCGCCACCGGGTAGTTGTCGGACAGCGCGCGGGCGAGGTCCAGGCAGTCGTCGAAGTTGCCGTCCACCTGGAGGATCTTGGCGCCGTGCACCAGCGCCTGGCCCATCTTGCCGAGCGCGATCTTGCCGCGGGGCACGAGGACCGCGGAGACCATCCCGGCGCGCACCGCGTACGCGGCGGCGGAGGCCGAGGTGTTGCCCGTGGAGGCGCAGATGACGGCCTTGGCGCCGTCCTCCTTGGCCTTGGTGATCGCCATCGTCATGCCGCGGTCCTTGAAGGACCCGGTCGGGTTCGCGCCCTCCACCTTGAGGTGCACCTCGCAGCCGGTGCGCTCGGAGAGCACCTGTGCGGGGACGAGGGGAGTGCCGCCTTCGCGGAGCGTGACCACGGGCGTCGCGTCCGTCACCGGCAGGCGGTCCCGGTACTCCTCGATGATGCCGCGCCACTGGTGGGTGCGATTGCTGCTCATGGGTCCTTACTCCCCTTCAACGCGCATGATGCTGGCGACACCGCGGACGGTGTCCAGCTTCCGCAGCGCCTCGACGGTCCCGGAGAGGGCGGCGTCGGGTGCGCGGTGGGTGACGACGACGAGGGAGGCCTCGCCGTCCTTGCCCTGCTGGCGGACGGTGTCGATGGAGACACCGTGCTCCGCGAACGTCGTCGCCACCTGGGCGAGGACGCCCGGCTTGTCGGCCACATCGAGGCTGATGTGGTACCGGGTGACGACGTCGCCCATGGGGCTGACCGGCAGCTGGGTGTACGCCGACTCGCCCGGCCCCGTTGCCTCGGCGAGCTTGTTGCGGCAGACGGCGACGAGGTCGCCCAGGACCGCCGAGGCGGTCGGCGAACCGCCCGCGCCGGGCCCGTAGAACATGAGCCGCCCGGCGGCCTCCGCCTCGACGAAGACGGCGTTGTACGCCTCGCGGACGGAGGAGAGCGGGTGGCTGAGCGGGATCATCGCGGGGTGGACGCGCGCGGTGACGGACTCGCCGTCGGCGGCCCGCTCGCAGATCGCGAGCAGCTTGATGGTGCACCCCATCCGCTTGGCGGAGGCGAAGTCGGCGGCGCTGACCTCGGTCATCCCCTCGCGGTGGACGTCGTCCAGCCGGACCCGGGTGTGGAAGGCGATGCCGGCCAGGATCGCGGCCTTGGCGGCGGCGTCGTAGCCCTCCACGTCGGCGGTCGGGTCGGCCTCGGCGTACCCGAGGGCGGTGGCCTCGTCGAGCGCCTCCTGGTAGCCGGCGCCCGTCGAGTCCATCTTGTCGAGGATGAAGTTGGTCGTGCCGTTGACGATGCCCATCACCCGGTTGATCTTGTCGCCGGCGAGGGACTCGCGCATCGGGCGGACCAGCGGAATGGCGCCGGCCACGGCGGCCTCGTAGTAGAGGTCCAGACCGTGCTGCTCGGCCGCCGCGTGCAGGGCCGCGCCGTCCTGGGCGAGCAGCGCCTTGTTGGCCGAGACGACGGAGATGCCGTGCTCGAAGGCGGTGGTGATCAGGGTGCGGGCGGGCTCGATGCCGCCGATGACCTCGATGGCCACGTCGATGTCGCCGCGTTTGAGGAGCGCGGTCGCATCGGTGGTGACGAGCGCCGGGTCGATGCCCTCGCGGACCTTGGACGGGCGGCGCACGGCCACTCCGGCCAGCTCGACCGGCGCCCCGATCCTGGCCGTCAGATCGTCGGCGTGCGTCGTCATGATGCGCGCCACCTCTGAGCCGACCACTCCACAGCCCAGCAGCGCCACCTTCAGCGGACGCGTACGCATCATTCGACCTACGCCTTTCGATCTTCCAGCTTCACCCGGTACGCGGTATTGCGTTCCAGGTCTGAACCAGTCTCACGCAATGGACAGCAGTTTCCACCTTCGGTCCATTGAGTGAGACACCCATTTTGGGGCTCCGGGGGGCTTCCCCCGGAAACATGGGCGTCATCCGAGGTCGAGACGCAGGAGATCTTCCTCCGTCTCCCGCCGGACGATCACACGGGCCTGGCCGTCGCGCACCGCGACGACGGGCGGGCGCGGCGCGTGGTTGTAGTTGCTGGCCATGGAGCGGCAGTACGCCCCGGTGGCCGGCACGGCGAGGAGGTCACCCGGGGCCAGGTCGGCCGGCAGGAAGGCGTCCTTGACGACGATGTCGCCGCTCTCGCAGTGCTTGCCGACGACGCGGACGAGCATCGGCTCGGCGTCGGAGACGCGGGAGACGAGGGTCACGGCGTACTCGGCGTCGTAGAGGGCGGTGCGGATGTTGTCCGACATGCCGCCGTCGACCGACACGTACGTGCGCAGCCCCTCCAGCGGCTTGATCGTCCCCACCTCGTAGAGGGTGAAGGCGGTGGGCCCGACGATGGCCCGCCCGGGCTCGACGGAGATGCGGGGCGCCCGCAGACCGGCGGACTCGCACTCGCGGGCGACGATCTCGTGCAGGGCCTTGGCGATCTCGTGCGGCTCGCGCGGGTCGTCGGCGGGGGTGTACGCGATGCCGAGGCCGCCGCCGAGGTCGATCTCGGGCAGCTCGACGCCGTGCTCGTCGCGTACGGCGGCCAGCAGCTGCACGACCCGCTTCGCGGACACCTCGAAGCCGGCCATGTCGAAGATCTGCGAACCGATGTGGGAGTGGACGCCGAGCAGCTCCAGGCTGTCGTGCCCCAGCGCCCGGCGCACGGCCTCGGCGGCGGAGCCGTCGGCGACGGCGATGCCGAACTTCTGGTCCTCGTGGGCGGTGGCGATGAACTCGTGGGTGTGCGCCTCGACGCCGACCGTGACGCGGATCTGCACGGGCTGGCGGACCCCCAGCTCGCGGGCGATGTGCGCGACGCGGGCGATCTCCTGGAAGGAGTCGAGCACGATGCGCCCGACCCCGGCCTCGACCGCGCGGGTGATCTCGGAAACGGACTTGTTGTTCCCGTGGAAGGCGATCCGCGCGGCCGGCATCCCGGCGGCGAGCGCGGTGGTGAGCTCTCCCCCCGAACACACGTCGAGGTTGAGCCCTTCCTCCCGGAGCCACTTCACGACGGCCTTGGAGAGGAACGCCTTCCCGGCGTAGAACACGTCGGCGTCGGGTCCGAACGCGTGCGCCCAGGCCCGGCAGCGCTCCCGGAAGTCCTCTTCGTCGAGGAAGTACGCGGGCGTCCCGAACTCCTCGGCGAGCCGGGTGACCTCGACCCCGCCGACGGTGACGACCCCGTCACCGTTGCGGGTGACGGTCCGGGCCCAGACCTTCTCGTCGAGCGCGTTCAGGTCGGCGGGCGGCGGGGCGTAGTGGCCCTCGGGCAGGACGTCGGCGTGGCGGGGCCCGGCGGGGTGGGCGGAACGGCTCATCGGTATCTCTCTTCGCAAATCACAGGCAGTCGGGTGCATCCATGCCGAGCAGGGCCAGGCCGCCGGCCAGCACCGTCCCGGCGGCTTCGGCAAGAGCCAGCCGGGCGCGGTGGGCGGCCGAGGGTTTCTCGTCGCCGAGGGGCAGGACGCGGTACTGGAAGTCGAGCAGCGCATCGGCGGTCACGACGAGGTGCCGCGCGAGCTTCTCCGGCGCGCGGTGGTGCGCGGCGGCTTCGAGCACGAGGGGGTGGTCGGCGAGGGCGCGCACCAGCTCGGGGGCGTCGTCGGCGGCGACATCGCCGGGCTCGCCCGCGAACCCCAGCCGGGCGGCGTTGCGCACCAGCGCGCGGCTGCGGGCGTGGGCGTAGCGGACGCGGAAGAACTCGCTGTCCTCGCCCTGGACGAGCAGCTGCGGGGAGAACGCGGGGGTCTCCCGGGCCGGCACGCACAGCATGGCCCAGGCGGCGGCGTCCGCGCCGTAGCGGGCGACGACGTCCGCGTCGCGCCGGGCCACGGGGGCGACCCGCAGTTCCGTTTCGGCGGGGCGGAGCCCCTGGCTCCGCGCGATCCTCTCCACGGCCTCGCCCACCACCCGCGCCCGCAGCTCGCCGTCGGGGGCGTACCCGTACCGCAGTCCCCGGGCCTGCACCTCGCGTACGAGCTCGGCGGCGGAGCGCTGCGCGAGCACGAAGTTCAGGAAGCCGGCGCCGGTGATCTCGACCCGCTCGATACCGGGCTCACCGCCGAGCCGCCGGGCCAGCACGAGGGCCACGTCGCGGGGTTGCCGCCCGGCACTCCTCGCCACCTGGAAGGCCACGGGGGTGGCGTACTCCCCCACTCCCCCGGGCCTGGTCCGCTCGACGACCACCCGCTCGGGCACACCCGCCGCGGCGGGCAGCTCCCCGTCCTCCACGGCGCAGCGCACGGCGCGTACGACGGTACGGGAGAGGTCCACGGGGGTCACAGGCCCAGCCTAGGGGAGAAGCCCTGGCAACCCGCGAACGGTTTCGCCATGTGAACAGGGAGGACGGGGGCGGTGGTGGTGCCGGCGGGGGCGGGGGGCCGGTGGTGACGCCGGCGGGGGCGGGGAACAGCCGGGGTGGGCTCCGGCCTCTTACCCCCGGCCGCTGCCCGCGGGGGCGCCCTTCCGCTCCTTCCGGTCCTTCCGCTCGACCAGCCGCCGTACGACCCGCACCAGCTCGGCCGGCTCGAACGGCTTGGCGAGGAAGGCATCCACCCCGGCGGCGATCCCCGACTCCACCTCGTGCTGCGTACAGGCGCTCACGATGGCGACGGGCAGATGCCGCGTCCGCGGATCGGCCCGCAGCTGCGCGGCCGCCCCGAACCCGTCCAGTCGGGGCATGACCACGTCAAGGGTGACCACGTCGGGACGCACGCGGTGGACGACGTCCAGGCACTCGGCACCATCGTTCGCGGTCACCACCTCGAAGCCCTCCAGCTCGAGGTTGACCTTGATCAGCTGCCGGATGACCTTGTTGTCGTCGACAACAAGCACCCGGCCCGAGGCGCCTGGCACAACTCGAGAGTAGGTCCGCCTAAGCCCCCGCGTCCGGGTTTTTGCCACTTCCACCCCGTCCGGGCGACCCACCCCCCACCCACCCGCAAAAGGGGTTCCTGATCACCCCGCGGAAGCTGGTAGTGTTCAACCCGTCGCCGCACCGCGAACGACACGCCCCCGTAGCTCAGGGGATAGAGCAACGGCCTCCGGAGCCGTGTGCGCAGGTTCGAATCCTGCCGGGGGCACTCCAGCAGACACAGCGCGATCACGCCGCTGACCAGCTGAAGTGCCAAGCATGAAGGCCCGAACTCAGTCCCACTGAGTCCGGGCCTTTGTCGTTGTCACGCTCTGATCGCGACAGACCTGCGATGGACGCCCGGTCGGCTCGGTGAAGGGCCGGGGCGACGCGGCGGGGTGTCAGCCGGACGGACAGTCATGGCGTGCGGGCCCCGGGGCGCGCGGACAGACTGATCTCATGCCCGTCAAGGCGCGGCGGCCGCCACCGGCCCCTCCCCAGAGGTCGTTCCTGGACAAGGCGGCGTACGTCGCGGCGCCCGGAACCGTCGTCCTCGGGCTGCTCTACTACTTCGGCAACCAGTACAACGAGGCCTACTACCGCGCGTTCGGCGTCCCGCCCAGCGACCTGCCCATCTCCGTTCAGGCCGTTCTCGCGCGCAGCCCGCAGGCCGTCTTCTTCCCGGTCTGGGTGCTGCTCGTCTGCGGGCTCGCCGTCCTGCTCGTACTGGGCTGGCTCGGGCACGCCTTGGCCCGCCCGGAGAACGAGGGGCGGCGGCGCACGGCGTACCGCGCGCTGCTGGCGGTGGGCCTGCTCCTGGGGGTGGTCGGGGGCTACCCCGTGTTCTTCCGGGATGACCTGCTCGCCTTCCTGCCCGCGGGCTGGCCGCGCGGGCTGCTGCCCACTCTCGTGGTGGCCCTGGGAGCCAGCCTGGCCTTCTTCGCCATTCAGGTGCGCCTCGGGCAGCACCGTTCCGGGTGGCGCAACCCTCAGGTCCGCGACGCCGACCGGCTGTGGCTCGTCGCCGGGGCCTTGCTCCTGGGGCTGCTGACATTGAGCCTGTTCTCCGGCGTCTCCCGGTACGCGGCGATGGCGGGCGAGGCGCAAGCAAGGGCGGATGCGAACGGGGGCATGAAGCGGAGCCCGGCCGTGGAGGTCCTTTCGCGCCTGCCGCTGGTCCACCATGCCAAGGACATCGACTTCAAGGACTTGGGTGCCAGGGCCGGGCCTTACCGATACCAGTACAGAAACTTTCGCCTCCTGGTGAAGACCCCGACCCGCTTCTACCTCGTCCCCTACTACGGGGGGTACGAGAACACCGTGACCGTCGTGCTCCCGGACGACGACGGCACGGTCCGGGTGCAGATGAAGGGCTCTGTCAGGTGAGCCCGGGCTCGGGTGTGGAGGTCCCGGTCTCGTCGGGGGTTTCCGGGGTCTCACCGGGCTCCGACGTCGGGGGCTCGGGAGTCGTCTCCGGCGCGGCTTCGACGGCCTCCCCGGTCAGAGTCACCGAGAACACGGGCCCCTCGGCGGTCGGAGCGGTGACCGTCCCCGTCCACGTGCCGGGTTCGTGGGCGATGTGGCTGACCTGCACGCTGCACGTCTCCTGGGGCTGAAGGGTGACGCCGGTGCAGCCGTCCCGGACGATCGAGAGCTCCCCGCTCTCGGCGGTGGGCTTCAGCGGCTGAACGGTCAGAGGAACCTGCTGGTCGTTGGCGAGCTCCATGGTGCCTTGCGTCGGCTCGTCCAGCTGCGCCCTCGGCAAGGATGCCGTCGTGCCACCGCCGGAGCCTGCGTCGCTGCCGGGGAAGACCTTGCCCAGGTCCTCGTCCGCCGACTCGGTGGGGGACGTTCCGGTGTCCGTGTCCGTGTCCGTGTCGGTGGTCGTGGTGTCGGGGGGCTGGACGGGCTCGTCGTCGGATCCGCCGCACGCCGTCGCCGTCATGGTCAGGGCTGTCAGCAGTGCCACCGCGACGAAGCCGCGTCTGATGTCCGGCATCACGGTGTCGGTCCCTCCGCTCCGGCTCGGGTGGGGTGCCCAACGTCGCACAGCGGCGCGATGCAAGGGCGGAACCGGCGCGATGACACTGCGTCATCACACGTGCGGCGGTGTCACTGGCCCCTGACGGGGCGGCCGTCCGGGGGCTTCGAGGGGCTGAGGCGGCCTGTGTGAGGTGGGGTGGCAGCATGGGGGGATGGCGACACGGGACGGTGGGACCGCGCAGGCGTGGGAAGCGCTGGGTGGGGCGGGCGGGTTGGCGGAGCGGGTGGGCTACCGGGGCGGGAGTGGGCTGGAGAGTCCGCTGCCCGTACGGGAGTTGGCGCGGGCCGCCGTGGGGGTGTGCGGGCTCGCGGCGGCCGAGTTGGCTGCCGTACGGGCCGGGGGGACGGCGCTGGACGCGGCTCCTGTGGTGGTGGACGAGGGGGCGGTGGCCACGGCGTTCGTCAGTGAGCGGCACCTGCGCGTGGAGGATCGGGCGCCGGTCGCCTTCGCGCCGCTGTCGGGGTTCTGGCGGGCGGCTGACGGGTGGGTGCGGACCCACGCCAACTATCCCCACCACGAGGCGGCCCTGGTACGGGCGCTCGGTGTGGCCGCGTCCCCGGAGGCGGTACGGGAGGCACTGGCGCGGCGGAGCGCCGTGGAGGCGCAGGAGCTGGTGTACGCGGAGGGCGGGCTGGCGGTCGCCGTCGCGCAGGAGTACGGGGAGCCGCAGCCGCTGGTGGAGTGGGTCCGTCGGCCGGATCCGGGGCGCGGGCGGGTGCTGGGCCCCGGGGAGCCGGGGGAGCCGCCTGCGACGGGGGTACGGGTCCTGGACCTGACCCGGGTCATCGCCGGCCCGGTCGCCACCCGCACGCTCGGACTGCTCGGGGCGGACGTGCTGCGGATCGACCCGCCCGGGCTGCCGGAGGCGGACGACGCGTACGCGGACACCGGCTTCGGGAAGCGGTCGGCGCTGCTGGACCTCGCGCGGGCGGACGACCGGGCGGTGCTGGAGGGGCTGCTCGCCGAGGCCGACGTGGTGGTGTCGGGGTACCGGCCGGGGGCGCTGGCACGGTACGGGCTGGGCTCGGAGGAGCTGCTGGAGCGGTGGCCGGGGCTGGTGGTGGCGGAGCTGTGCGCGTGGGGATGGCGCGGGCCGTGGGCGGGGCGGCGCGGCTTCGACTCGCTGGTGCAGGCGGGGTACGGGATCGCCGCGCGGTGCGCAGGGGCGGAGGGTGAGCCGGGGGTGCTGCCGGCGCAGGCACTGGACCACGGCACGGGGTACCTGGTGGCGGCGGGAGTACTGCGGGCGCTGGCGGACGGGGGCGGGTGCGCGCTGCGGTTCTCCCTCGCGGGGACGGCGTCGTGGCTGGTCCGGGACGTCCCGAGGGCCGGTGCGGAGGTATCGAAGCCGGGGCCGGGGTATGACCCGGAGCCGTGGCTGCGGGAGGGGAACTCGGGGTACGGGAAGCTGCGCTACGCGGCCAGCCCCTTCGGGGACTGGCTGCGGGGGCCGTCACGGTGGGGGACGGACCCCGCGGCGTGGCTCCGCCGGTAGCCCCGGCCCCCGCCGACCACCCCCGGCGATCGCCCCGGACCCCGCGGCCGGGCTGCGCCGGTAGGTTCGGGCCTCGCTGCCCGGCCCGCCGCCCGGCTCCGCCCGTAGACCCGATCTCCGCCGACTGACCCGGGCGGTCGCCTCGGACCCCGCGGGGGCAGGCGGCGCCGGTGGGTTCGGGTCCCGCCGGCCGGCCCGCCGCCCGGCCCCCTGTAGCCCGGACTTCGCCGTTTGGCTCCGCCGCCGGGCCCGGGGCCGGGTGGCTCGCTCCCCCGGCCGGGGCAGGCAGGCTGCGCGGTGCGGGAACGGCCGCGGGGGGTGCCGTTTCGGCACCCCCCGGCGGGACGTTGAGGGCGAGGAAAGCGGAGGGACTAGTTTCAGTGGAGTGAGAAGGAAGTCCGTCCATGGCCTCGCCGAGGCTCACGCTAGCAGTCAGGCGGGGATCACGTCGCGCAGGTTTTCCGGGGTGAAGATCCGGGAATCGGGGTGCAGTCCCTCCGGGCGGTCCAGGCCGATGTAGGTGACGGGGCCGTCCGGGAGCGTCGTGCCGTCCCACAGGGTGGTGGCCGTGGCGCGGTCGGCCATCATGTCCGTGAGGTGCCGGACCGTGAGGTGGTCGCGCTCGACGAGGCCGCGTACGAGCGTGGCGACCGACACCCGGTTGCCCTCGACACGGTTCGCGTCCGGGTGGCCCTGGAGGTACAGGTGGAGCCACTTGGCGCGCCAGCGGCCGTCGTTCCCGCGCAGGAACACCAACGGGAGGGCGACCTTGCCCGGCCCGCGCAGCTCCGACTTCATGCGTACGGTGCGCGGCTCGAAGGGGCGGCCCTGCTGCTCGGCGTCGCGCAGCATGAAGCCGAAGAACGACTCCTCGACCTCCTCGAAGCCCTCCCCCGCGTAGATGTTGACCTGGGGGACGATGAACGCGCCGCGCACGGCGTCCAGGCGCAGGTTGATGAACTCCGAGGCGCCGTCCGGCGCGTCGGTGATGTCGCCGGAGTGCTCACCCCCGACCTCCGTGAGGGCCGTGTACGACAGCCAGGAGACGGTCCGGTACGAGGCGTCCAGCATCAGCGCCGACAGGTCGTAGTCGGTGCGGCGGCTCGTCTGCTTCCAGTGCACGAAGAACCGCAGCAGTTCGCCGTCGACCGGGGAGAGGGAGCCGCGGGGCAGCACGCCGAGGCCGGCGGCCGTCGCCCTGCCGCTGAGCGGCAGCGCCACGTCGAGGACGTCGGGGTCGATCAGCAGATGCCCGGGCTCCGGGAGGCGGCGGCGCGTCTCGGCGTCCACGGCCGCGATCAGGCGCTCGCTCTCGGGCGGCGGTACGGGTGCGCGGGTGTCGGCGGCGACCCAGGCACGGCCGAAGCGGTTGACGAAGACGCGGCGCGCGCCGGTCTCCCGGGTGCGGTGGTGGAAGTGCTCGCGGACCGACAGCAGGACCCGCCCGGCGACCTGCGGGGCGGCCCGCTCGGCGGCGGCCACGACGGCGTCGCGCTCCTCCTGGGTGGGGCAGGCCCGCAGCAGCCGGTCCAGGGAGCGCAGCAGCCGGCCCGGGGCGGCCGCCAGCAGCCGCAGGGCCCCGGAGACGTCCTTCGCGCCGAGCAGTTCCTCAAGGCGGCTGTCGAAGGACCGGGCCTCCTTCTCGCCGCGGGCCACGGCGAACACGTCGGCGGCGTGGGGCCACCGCGGGTACTCGTGCGGGTGGAGCCGCTCGCCGAGGCGCTTGAACATCTCGCGGTGCGCGGTGACGTCGGCGAGCTTGGCGGGGACCGCCGCCACGAGGGAGTCGAGGCCGGCGAGCAGGGCGCGGCGGACCGGCCGGGTCAGTGAGCGGAACCGGGTCGGCTCCACGAGGGTCACGTCGCCGCCGGACAGCGCGCAGGCCAGGCGGAGCACGTCGGTGACGGTGTCCAGCAGGAGGTCCGCGCCGGCGTCGAGGCGGGCGAGGTTGACGACCGCGCGGGTCTCGCGGACCGGGATCGCCGCGGGCTGGGGGCCGTCGACGCAGTACTCGGCGAGGGTGCGCAGATCGCGCAGGCCCTCCTCGCCGAGCGGGGTGCTGCTGCCCGCGAGGGCCAGGTACAGGGCGGTGGCCTCGTCGTGCGGGGTACCGCCCGGGTGGAGGACCGTCATGCGGTCGCCGGCTGCGGCGATCAGCTCGTCGTGGGCGGCGAGCACTTCGGCGTACGGGTGCTGGTAAGTGCCGTACGAGGGGAGGGTGAGCAGGTCGACCACACCGGTGTGCAGCTGCGCGAGGGTGCTGTCGCGGGAGGCGTCGTCGGCGAGCGCCTCGGTGATGCACCGCGTCCAGAAGTCGAACGTGTCGGGCACGTTGGCGGGGAAGTCGACGAAGTAGACGTTGTGCCGGACGTGGTCACCGGCCATCGCGCGGACGGTGTCCAGCGTGTGCGCGGCGGTGTCGATGACCGTCTCCTCGGCCAGCCCCGACAGGCGCTCCAGGAGGGCCGCCGAGAGCTTGAAGCCCACCGACATCAGCGCGGCGTCGAACTGCCGTGCTGCGACGGCGCCTTGCCCGGCGGGTCCGGAGGGGACGGGCAGGCGGAGGGTGTGCCGGATGACCAGGGGTTCGAGGCGGTGGACCATCCGGGCATGCTTCCAGAGGTGTTCGAGCCGGTGCACGCGGTTTTCGTACGCGCGGCGCGGGCGCGGGGTGTGCGCCGGCGGCCTCGGGCAGGGCGGTCGCAGGCCGTCAGGGGAGGTGGCCGGTGAGCCAGGCGGTGGCCAGGGCGGAGACCTCCGTGAGGGCGCCCGGTTCCTCGAACAGGTGGGTCGCGCCCTCGACGACGTCCAGCCGGTTCTCGCAGCGGAGTTGGGCCTGGGCCTCGCGGTTGAGGGTGAGGACGAGGTCGTCGTCACCGCCCACGATGAGGAGGGTGGGGGCGCGGACCGCGGCCAGGTGGGGGGCCGCGAGGTCCGGGCGGCCGCCTCGGGAGACCACCGCGTAGACCGGGGAGTCGGGGGCTGCGGCCGCTGTCAGGGCTGCGGCGGCTCCGGTGCTCGCGCCGAAGTAGGCCACGGGGGCGTCCGTGCGGGTGCGGAGCCAGGCGGTGGCGGCAGAGAGGCGCGCCGCCAGGGTCTCGATGTCGAAGACGTGGGCCCGGCTCGCCTCCTCGGCCGGGGTGAGCAGGTCGAAGAGCAGAGTGCCCAGGCCGGCGCGGTTCAGGGCCTCGGCCACCGCGCGGTTGCGCGGGCTGTGGCGGCTGCTGCCCGAGCCGTGGGCGAACATCACCACCGCCCGGGCGTGCGGGGGTGTGGTCAGGTCGCCGGGGAGGGTGAGGGCTGCGCCTTCGACCGACACCGCTTCCGTCACGGCCCCTTCGCCCGGTACCGCTCCCTCTTCCGGCACCGCTCCTTCGTCGGGTACCGCTCCTTCTTCCGGCACCGCTCCTTCGTCGGGTACCGCTCCTTGTTCCGTCACTGCTCCGGCCTCCCTTCCGCCGTCGGGGGACCTGCTGCGGCCCGGGCCAGCAGGGCCACCACCTCCTCGTCGGGGGTCTGGGAGAAGTCCTGGTACCACTGGCCGACCGCAGAGAAGTCGCTCGGCGTCGCCAGGCAGACCACCTCGTCCGCCGCCGCACCGACCCGGGCCACCGCATCGGGCGGGGCCACCGGGGCCGCCATCACCACGCGGGCCGCGCCCTGCGCCCGTACGACCTGGCAGGCAGCGGCGGCAGTGGCGCCCGTCGCGATGCCGTCGTCCACCACGATCGCGGTACGCGAGGCCAGTTCCACGCGGGGCCGACCGGCGCGGAAGCGGGCCGCGCGGCGGGTGAGCTCCGTCTGCTCGGCCTCCTCGACCGAGGCGATGGCCTGGGCACTGATCCGGCCGCGCCGGACGATGTCCTCGCTGATCACCCGTACGCCGCCCTCCCCGATCGCGCCGAAGGCCAGCTCGCGCTGGTACGGCACGCCGAGCTTGCGGACGACGACCACGTCGAGCGGGGCGTGCAGGGCCTCGGCCACCTCGAAGGCCACCGGGACCCCGCCCCGGGGCAGGCCGAGCACCACCGGGTTCTCCGGCGCGTACTTGCGCAGTGCCGTGGCCAGTCTTCGTCCCGCGTCCTCGCGGTCGGTGAAGAACACGTGGTTCCACCTCGGTGCAGGAGCGTTGAGCCTTCTCCTACGAAACAACCTCTGCCGCGGCCGTTGCGCAAGTCGGGTCCGGTGGACCGTACGAGGGAGGGGGGTCGGGGTCTGTGGGTTTTGGGGGGTGGGTAGGGGTGGCAAGCGTGCGTAGGTTGGGCGAGAGGCCGCAATTGCGCCGCTGACCTGGTGCTTTGCGGCGGGCTCTGACGACGAGGATGGGGCAGCGCGATGCGTGAGCTGGTGGAGACGGCGCGGCAGTGGGTGGCCGAGGGGCGGGTGGGCTTCCTGGCCAGGCCGGTGGCCGAGCAGGGGTTCGGGCCGCGGGACCCCGCCGGGGCCCTGCTCCTGGATGCGCGGGTCGGGGCGTGCGAGGGGGACCTGTACCGGGGGGTCTTCGACGCCGAGCTGCTGGCCGAGGCCGGGGCGTGGGAGCCGGGGGCGACGGCGCGGGTGTGCGAGGTCTCGGTCGGGGCCGACGGGGCCGCCGAGGCGCGGCTGACCTGTGGCGGCCGGGCGGAGATCCTGCTGCAGCCGCTGGCCTCCGTCCCGGCGCAGTGGTGGGAGCTGCTCGGGGAGGGGGTCGGGGTGGCTCTGGTGACCCGGCTCAACGAGCGGGCCGACCGGGCCGTGAGCGAGGTCGTACGGGCCGTCGACGCGCCCGGGAACGACGCCGAGCGCCGGGCCGGTGAGCTGCTGGCCACCCGCCGGCCCGGCCGCGACGCGCTGTACGGGGATTCCGGGCTGGTGCTGGTGGAGGCGTACCCGTCGGCGCCGTACGTGCTGATCGGCGGGGGCGGCGAACTCGCCGACCTCATCGCGGCGCAGGTCCGGCTGCTGGGCTGGACGAGCGCGACGGTGGCCGACGCCGGGGAGGCGGAGGAACTGCTGGAGGCGCGGCGCGACGCCGCCTGCCTGGTGATGCTGAGCCACGACCCGGAGTTCGACGTCCCGACGCTGCGGACCGCTCTGGCCCTCGGGATCCCGTACGTCGGCGCCCTCGGCTCCCGCAAGACCACCGCGCGGCGGCGGGAGGGGCTGATCGCCGCCGGGGCGGGCGAAGCGGAGCTGGCGCGGGTGCACGGGCCGATCGGGCTGGACCTGGGGGCCAGGACTCCTGCGGAGACGGCGTTGGCGATCTGCGCGGAGGTCTTGGCGGTGCTCGGGGGGTACGAGATGCGGGCCCTGCGGGACTCGGACGGGCCGCTCCGGTAGAGCCGGGCGCCGGCCGCCGCCGGCCGCCGCCGCCGGCGGCGCGGGCGGGGGGGGGGGGGGCCCCCCCGCGCCCGCGCCCGGGGCCGCGGTCGGCGGGGGCG